>NZ_JACGAS010000005.1:0-92508 GCF_020138135.1 Campylobacter sp. RM12647
AATCTAACTTAAGCAACGAATATTTAAAGCTTTCAATTCATTTTAAATCACTTAATTATTCACTATAAAAGTAGCTTTAATTACAAACAAGAACTATAATAAACCTATGCAAAGTAATTTTAAATTTATGCTTTTAATAGTTTCATTAGGTTCATTTTTAAGCACATTAGCGCTTAATCAAATTCTACCGCTTTTACCATTTATTATGCAAGAATATGGAGTGAGCGGAGATAAGATTAGCTTATATAGTGGTTTAGCTTATGCTGGTAGCACACTTACTATGGCATTGTTTGCACCATTATGGGGTATTTTAGCTGATAAATATGGTCGTAAAAAAATGCTTTTAAGAGCTAGTTTTGGTATGGGTTTGTGCTTGTTAATTAGCGTATTTTTAAAAACCGCAGAATCATTTATAATACTTAGATTTATTATGGGATTTTTTTCTGGGTTTAACCCTGCTTGTATTGCATTAATAGCTGTTAATGCTCCTAAAGATGATGTGAATGTATCTCTTGCAAAACTTAGCTCATTTCAGATAACAGGCTCGCTTTTAGGACCATTGTTTGGTGGAGTATTAATGCACTTTTTTGATTTTAGAGTTCAGTTTGCAATATCAGGATTTTTATTAATTAGTATATTTTTATTGATATTGTTTTTTGTAAAAGAAGATTTTACTCCAGTTCCTAAAGGCGAAAAAATAAGGCTTGATAAAGGCTTGTATTCATTTGTAATAGTTTTGTGTTTAGCTTCGTTTTTAGTGCAGTATTCTCAAACATTTATAGGTCCTATAATCGGCTTATTTGTTTCAAAATTAGTAGACCATAAAGAATTAGCTACAGGTTTTTGCTTTAGTTTAGCAGGAATTGCTAGTGCTATATTTGCTCCGAAATTATCAAAATTAGCAAAAGATTATGGAGAAGTTAATTTAATTTTAATTAGCACTTTTGCTTTGTTTATATGTTTAATATTGCATTATTTTACTAGCCATAATTTTTGGTTATTTTGCTTAGTTAGGTTTATAACCGGTATTAGCTTTTGCTCTATTATGCCTAGTGTTTATTCTATGATAAGAAAAAAGATACCTAAACAAATTAGCTCAAAAATATTTGGAATAAATCAGAGTTTTTACGGATTAGGTGCGTTTTTTGGTAGTTTAAGTGGTGGGTATTTTTATAACTTATATGATGAAAAAGTGTTTTTTATTTGTGCTAGTTTTATTTTAGCTAGTTGTTTTTTAGTTTTCTTTTATAAAAGAATAGGTTCAAAATAAAGTAGGGTATTTAGCTTAAGCATTTAAAAATAAATAGATTAGGTTGATTAGTAATAGTTTATTTTTGAATATCTTACAATCTATACGATGAAAAAATCTTTTTTATCTATTCAAGTTTTATTTTAGCTAGTTGTTTTTTTAGTTTTACTTTATAAAAGAATAATTTCAAAATAAAGCAGGTATATTTGTGCTATAGGATAAAAATTATAAATAATAGAATAAAAACTAATCTATATAAAATAAGTAAAATTTTAATTATAGTTATTTTGGCTAAGTGATTTATTTGTGTCAATTTTATTTAATAAAAAATAATCTCAAAATAAAGTAGGGTATTCAGCTTAAGCATTTAAAAATAATACGATGAAAAAATCTTTTTTATCTATTCAAGTTTTATTTTAGCTAGTTGTTTTTTTAGTTTTACTTTATAAAAGAATAATTTCAAAATAAAGTATGGTATTCAGTTTAAATATTTAGAGTAATTCAGAGTTATTTATGGATTAGGTTCGTTTTTTGGTGATATAGCTTATATGATGAAAAGTTTTTTTGCTAGTTTTATTTGTTATTTTACTTAATATATAGACTATACTTGTTTTGAGCTAAATTAATTTAATAGTTTTGATGGATACATAAGAAGACTTTTTAGTCTTCTTTTAAATTATTAGCTATTTTTGCTGCTAATTTTAATTTATCATTATCAAAATGAGTATAAATTCTTGAAGTATTAAGGGAAGCATGTCCTAAGGCTTCTTGGACTAATAACAAATCTTTTTCTTTTTTATAAAGTAGGGTAGCAAAACTATGTCTTAACATATGAGCTCCATTTTTTTCTTTACGAATACCTGCTGCTAATAATACATTTTCAATTAATCTTGATATATAAGCTTGAGTTAATGGCTTACCTTGTTTATTTGTAAATAAGTATTGATTAGGTTCGGCGAAATTATTAAAATATTCTAAATGCTCTTTAATGGAATTTATATTTAGTAAAACCACTCTATATTTATTACCTTTAGCATGAATTCTAAGGCTTATCAAATCATTTTCATAGCTAATATCTTTTAACCTTAATCTAAGAACTTCATTAACCCTTACTCCAGTAAATAATATGATTTTTATAGCAAGTTTATTTCTGTCTTGATTACTTTTAAACTCATAATTATTTAGAGTATTTAAAAATGTTTTCATTTGCTCTTCACTCATAAATTCTGGTAGTTTTTGTCCTGATGATGAGTTTAATCCTGACCAGTTTTTTAACTCTATTTCATAAACATAAGAACTATCATCATCTTTATTTTGCGAACTTAAAAATTTAAAAAAATTAACTATAGCGATTTTGTGATTTTTTTTACTCGCATCACTAAGACCTGCTGTTATGCTTGATAGAATTTCAATTACTAATTCTTCATCAATTAGTTTTAGAGAGTACAGCTTATAGTGAATTATTTGCTCGTAAAATTTTTTAATAGGGTTAAAATAAGTATTTACACCAATCATTCCTATATTTCTTGATTTTTTAGCTAACTCATCTAATTCTTCTATAGTGAAATTATTTTTACTTAAAGCAATATTAATCTCTCTTAATTCTTCTGCTTTTTCAAGTAGTTTATTTGATAAAGAATTTAATTTAAATTTTAGAAATTTAGCTATCCAAAATAAAAATGATTTTGAAAAATTGTCTTCACAATCTAAAGGGTATTTCATAATTGTTCCTTAAAATAAGTTGTTTAATATAGAAAAAAATTATAATAAAAGAAGATTATATTATAAACTTAGTTTTCAATATAAATTTAATATGTAAAATTTTATTAAAAATAATAATAAAAAAATATGATAATTTTACATAAAATAATACATAAAATAATATGATTATTTTTATAAATATACTAAATATCGTATAAAATATCAAAAAAATTATTTATATATTTTATTAAAATAATTAATATAGAAATAATTCAAATTTATGTTAAGCATATAAAAAATAGTTTGAAAATTATATTACATATATAAATTAAATTCTAAAACCTTATTAAATCTAATTTTGCTATGTTTGGAAATGAAGTATTTTTATAGTATTGAAATTATTGGCGTAGGCATATAAAAAATACATAAGTGATTGGTATAAGTATATAATTTTTAAGTTCCGTAAGACTATTAAATTATTTTAATAATAAAGCAATCTAAATTGATTATTAGCATATTTAATATTTTATATATTATATTAGTATTGAAAACTATAATTTTCAAATTAGTATTTTAAAACCATATCACCACTCTGCAATTTTAATAAAACTGAAGATTTTAGTAAGTCTTTTTTTTGCAACTATTAGTTCAAATGCTATTTTAAGCTTACTTGTTGTGTTTAATAGTATTTTGAATTATGTTTTATAAACTCATATATTTTATTGGACAATAGAAATATATGTATATGTTATTTGCTAAAAGCTCAAAATCACTAAGCTTAGCAGTATTATTAAAATCAGCCAAAGCACTCTCGAAATCTCACGCAAACTTCACAGGCACTGCTAAAGCACCAATTTGGGCTAAATTGCCACTTAGTTCATCTTTAAAATTTTTTTAACTCTTTACTTACTAATTTAGTAATACTTACATTCAATTTATCCATATCATTAGCACTTAGCTTTTTAATGCATAATTGTATAATACAAATGCGTGATATAAGTAGCTCTTATTGAGCGACAAGGGCTTTAAATGTATATTGTAGGCTAATATACAAGGCTTTAATGCTTCGCTAGCAAGGTAACTTAGTCTAGTCCGCCTGTCAATCAATATCATAAAATGACTCAATATAATATTTGCTATTGATATCTTTTGAAGTCAAATATATATAATGCTTAAGCACTTTTTAAATACTTATTTTAAACTAAATATCAAATATGCTTTAAGTTAAGGCAAATGCAAGTGCCGTTGTTTTAAGTGTAGTGTTGTTTTATATATTTTGAATTTGATTTGTATAAAAGGTTTTAGTTTATAAAACAAGAAAATTATTATTCTTGTTTTTTGCTCTGGTATTTTGCTAATTCACTTTTTTGCATTTTTAATATATGTTCATCTGTTACTAGAACATAAAAAATACCTTCAAATACACATACTTCTCTTATATATGCTTTTACTAAAACTTCTCTTTTTTTACTATTATCAAATTTAGCAGTTGCTTCAAAAGATATAATATCCCCTATTTTAGCCGGCGCAAAAAAACTAGTTCTTGAGCCTATAACACAGGTATTTTTTTTGTTAATTGCTACTTGTGCAACATAAGCTCCTGCAGAATATATAAAACCATTATGCGCTAAACCTTCAGAATCTGAAATTAATTCAGATGTTATTTTTAATTGCAGATTTGCTTTATTTTCATCTGTTTCGGTAATGTTGCCACAAATTTCTGTATTTATTGTAGGGCAAGCTTCAACATTGATTTTAATCTCTGTAGAATTTTCTTCTATATCATTTTTTTCTTCAGCCATTTCATACCTTTAATTTTATATATATTCTTTTTGGTGCAGGATAACCTTCTTTTGTAAAATCATCATCTTCTAAAAAATCTTCCAAGCTATATCCATCAATCCAATCTGTTTTCCTTTGCTCTTCTATTGTTGTTTTAGAAGTTGCTAGTATTTCAAATTCTTTAAAATTAGCTTTTTTACACCAATTTTGCAATGCTTTAATACTTGGTATAAAATATACATTAGACATTTTTGCATAACTTGTATCTGGAACTAAAGCAAAAGGTTGTTCGCTATCAAAATAAATAGTATCTAAGAATACAATCCCATTAGTGTTTAGGCTTTGTTTTAATTGTTTTAGCATTTGCACTGGGTCGCTTCTGTGATAAATCACCCCTAAGCAAAAAATTACATCAAATTTATGATTGTAGCTTGGTAAATCAGCTACCCCTAATCTTTCAAATACAATATTTGTTTTAAATAAGGAATTTAAAAAAGTAAATTGCTCATAGCACCTTTGAGAAGGGTCAAATCCGACAATCTTAGTCGGTCTAAATTCTTGCATTCTAAACATATAATAACCATTATTGCACCCAACATCAGCCACTATTTTATTCTCAATACAACTAATATGCTTTTTTAAAATATTATATTTTATATTGCTTTTCCACTCACTATCTATAAAAATATTATTTATTTTAAAAGGCCCTTTTCTCCAAGGTTTAAGGCTTTTTGCTTTAATTAATAAATCTTCTTCATTTAATGTATCATCATAAATTTCAACAATATCATCAAAAATAACTTTCATTATCCCTCATGCCCTAAAATTTTTGCTGTTAAATCTATAAAAACATCATTTAGCATTTCATTTAGCAAAGCATCATTATTAAATATAAATTCTTCAACTTGTGTATAGTCTATATTTTGCTTTTCTAATAATAATTTTAATGCCAAAAATTCTTTACTATGCGTTACTATAGTATTTTGAACTGCACCTCTTGGTGCGTTTTGTAATACGTCTATTAGTTTTTCTTCTGGTGTGGTCTCAAATAATTTATCAAAATCATCCATTTTAATTCTCCAATAACTTATTTAAATAAAAACATATTTTAACTAAATAAATTATCATACAATTGATTTTTATGTTTTGTTTTTTTGTATTGATTTTGCTTTTTTATTTTCTCTAGAGTATTAAATTTGCTAATTAGCTCAAATCTGTCTAATTGAGAAAAACAGCATAAATTTACAAAATTTTCTAATTCTTTTGAATATGTAGAATCAAGATAAACTGGCTCACATTTATTTAGTAATTTTAAATTCTGCTCTATGCTAGATGCGAAAATACCATCTGAAAAATCTTCTTTTTTTAAGGCTAAAGCAAAGCGATTAGCAGCTTTTTCTAAAGCTCTTAAGTATTTTACACGCTTTGCTTTATCGTTCATAATTATTTATTAGCTCTTTCTATATACTCGCCTCTTTGAGTATCTACTCTAATAACTTCCCCTTCTAATACATGGAAAGGTATTTGAACAACTGCACCACTTTCTAAAGTAGCTGGCTTTTTATTAGAGCCTTGTGTGTCACCCTTGAAATTCGGTTGAGTTTCAACTATTTTTAGTTCAACAACTTGCGGAACTTCAACGCCTATTGCTTTTCCGTTATGGAATAATACGCTTACATTCATACCATCAATCATCCATTTTCTACTTTCGCCAACATCTTCTTCTGTTATAGCTACTTGCTCATAAGTCTCATTATCCATAAATTGGCAAAATTCTCCATCATCATATAAATATTGCATTTCTTTTTCTACTAAGTTAGGAGATTCACATTTATCA
Organism: Campylobacter sp. RM12647; assembly: GCF_020138135.1. NCBI lineage: Bacteria > Pseudomonadati > Campylobacterota > Epsilonproteobacteria > Campylobacterales > Campylobacteraceae > Campylobacter > Campylobacter sp. RM12647. The sequence goes on from NZ_JACGAS010000005.1 coordinate 6,570, forward strand.
CCTGCGTGGAAAGTTTTTTCTAAAACCTTACCATTTATGAAAGATTTTATTTTTATTCTTACAAAAGCAGGACCTTTACCTGGCTTTACATGTTGATATTCCACTATTTTATAAGGAACACCTTCTATTTCTATTTTTAAACCCTTTTTTAAATCACCCATTGAATAAGATGCCATTTTGTTAATCCTTTAAAATTAAATTAAATCCAAATTTCTTCAAAATCAGAATTGATATTATAGTTTTTTAAACTATCTATAAGGTAATGTAATAAAGAAATATTGTTAGTATCTATGACTATCTGAGAATATTTTTTATTATTAATTAAAAAATATTTCAAATTTAAATTAGATATAGTTTGTTTTACACAAAATAAAGAATAATTATCGTTTTTATCTATATTTAATTTAAAAAATTTCTTTTTACTTAAATTACCTGTATCTTGTAATTCAAAATGAACATAAAGTTCATTTGATATTGGGTAAGAATCTCCCAATTCATCTTTAGCTAATTTAGCATACCACTCATTATTTGATATTTTATTTTTAATAATTTCAATATTTTCATCAATAATTTTAGAAATCTGCAAATCTTTATAATTTGCAGATTTTATTAATAGCATTAAAACCAATACTAAAATAAAAAAAATTATTCCAAATATAAAATATAACGAGTGTTGTTTCATTACTATTGTAATTGATCTTTAATTATATCACCTATTGTAATTTTATCATCAGAATTAAATTTTTCTAAATCTTCACGAGTTTTAATTAAATTTAATTTTTTTATACTTAAGCGAATTTTACCATTTCTAGTGAAAATTAAAGCTCCTTCAATTTCATCTCCAATATTAGGCTTAACTTCTCCTAAATCTTCATTTTTAATTAAAGCTTCAACTTTATCATTTACTTTAACGAACACTCCAAAGTCTTTAATATCGCTTACAATACCTTTAATAACATCACCTAATCTATGTTCTTTAGCAAATAATGAACTAGGACTTTCTTCTAAATGTTTAACACTTAAAGAAATTTTTTGGTTTTCACTATCAATTTTTCTAATTTTAACTTTTACTTTATCCCCTACTTTATAAACTTTTTTGCAAGTTTCATTTTCAGTCCAAGATATATCATCATTTAATAATAAACCTTCAATATTGTCAATTTTAACAAAAGCTCCAAAATTTGTAATAGTGCTAATCTCGCCTTCAACAATATCTCCTGCTTTAAATTTCTCATTAAAGCCATCAAAAGGTTTTGGAAGTAAATTTTTAAGAGATACTCTTAAACGGCGTTTTTCATAATCTATTTCAATTACTTCAACATCAATTTCTTGACCTTCTTTTAAATAATCTCTTGGATTTTTAACATTTTTATCCCAAGAAATTTCACTTATATGTAAAAATCCTTCAATATCATTTCCTAAATCTACAAAAGCTCCATAATTTTCAATATTAGAAACTACTACTTTTAAAATATCTCCAATTTCTAAGCTATCTTTAATTTCATCCCAAGGGTCACTTAAAGCTGCTTTGATTGATAAAGAAATATGTTTTTTCTCTTCATCATATCCTACAATTTTTACTAAAACTTTATCCCCTTCTTTGTATAAAGTACTAGGATTTACAGGACCTTTATAAGATATTTCGCTATAATGAACCAAGCCATCAACCCCACCAATATCAACAAACATTCCATAGCTTGTAAGTTTTCTAACAACACCTTCTTTAAGTTCTGAATCGTTGATTATATTATTAATTAATTCTTTTTTCTTTTTGCGGTCTTCTTCGTTTGCTTTTCTTTTTGACACAACTATACTTTGTGTTTCTTCATCAATTTTTAATATTTTAACTTTAATTTTTTTATTCATTAAAGTATTAATTTCTTTATGAGAGCATTGTGATTTTGGTAAGAAAAATTCTACTTCATTATTATCTACTGCAACAAAACCACCACGATTTTTTCCTATGATTTTTACTTCAAAAGTATCGTTATTGTCTTCATTATAGTTTTTAATAAATTCAACTACTTTTTCTTTACGAAGTGCTTTTTTGTATGATAATAAACGGCGTCCATTATAACTACCTACAACTGTTACTTTAATAACATCATCAACATTAAATAATAGCTTATCATCTTTTGTGATTTCACTAATGTTTAAAACACCTTCTGATTTATCTTGTATATCAACAAATACTTCGTCGCCTTCAATTTTAATAATTTTTCCATCAATTACTGAAATATTTTCAGGATTTTTTTCGCTTTCAAACTCATCTAACATTGCCGCGAAATCAATGTTTTCTAAATCTTCTAAATTGTTATGAGCTCCATTTAACTTAGCCATTTTGGTCCTTTTGTAATAAAATTAATCAAATTAAGAAATGATTGTGCCCTATTCTATCACTATTTCACTTATGACTATTTAATATTAAGTAAAATTTTCTATTTTTTTAACAACTTTATCAATAATCCATTCAGGTGTGCTAGCTCCTGCACTAATTCCGCATAGATTTTTATCCTTAAACCAATTAAAATCTAATTCATTTTCATTTTCAATTAAATAACTATCTTTGCAATGCTCTTTTGCTATTAAAAATAATTGCTTTGTATTTGAGCTATTTTTACCGCCAACAATTATCATAACATCACTTTTCATTGCAAGAATTTTAATAGCTTCTTGGTTTTTAAATGTTGCATCGCAAATTGTATTAAAAACTCTTACTTCTTTTACTTTTAACATTAAAAAATTAGCTATTTGCATAAATTTTTCTACTTTTTTTGTAGTTTGACTTACTAAAGCTACTTTATTTTTAAACTTAATATCTATCAGTTCTTTTTCATCTAAAACTACATAATTATTAGTAGTAGCATAACTTCTTACGCTTTTTACTTCTGGATGATTGCTATCTCCAAAAATAACAATTTCATACCCTTCGTTGCTCATTTTTTCCACAATTTCTTGTGGCTTTTTAACGAAAGGGCAAGTTGCGTCTATAATTTCTCTACCACTTTCTTTTAATACATCTAAGTCTTGTTTTGTTATTCCATGCGTTCTTATAATAGCCTTTTTCTCATCATTTAATTCTGTTATATCATTAATAGTCTTTACATTAAAATCGTTCTTTAATCTTGATATTTCATCATTATTGTGAATTAATGGCCCAATAGTGGCTGCATCTTTAGTCTTTTCTGCTTGTTTGATAGCTCTTTTAACTCCAAAACAAAATCCGTAACTTTTAGCTAATTCTATTTTCATATTTTATTGTCTTTCAAATAAAGATAAAATTTCATAAAAATTTGTAAAAGAAGCATCTACACATTCAACATTGTCAATTTCTATTTCATAATCTTTAGCTAGTAAAGAAAAACTCATAGCTATTCTGTGGTCTGCAAAACTTTTTAGTATTACATTATTATTTTTTATACTTTTTCCAACAACCATAAATCCATCTTCAAATTCTTCGTATTCAACACCTAAAATTGAATAATTTTCAAGGACAGCCTTTATTCTATCGCTTTCTTTTACTCTTAATTCTTTTGCATTTTTGACAATAGAATTTCCTTCAGCATATAAAAATGCTATTGATAATGCTGGTATTTCATCAATTAGCCAAGAAATATTTTCACTAACTTCAACAGCCTTTAATTTAGAACTTTTTATAGTAATGGTTCCTATATTTTCATAATCATTTTTCTCTATTTGATATGTAATATTTGCCCCCATTTTTTCAAGAATTTTAAATGCTTCAATTCTAGTTTTATTTAAAAGCATATTTTTTAAAACTAGAGTGGAATTATCACTGATAGCACATAAAACAGCAAAGAAAAATGCAGAAGAAGGGTCATTTGGAACTTCTATTTCATACGATTGTAATTTATCTTGTAATGGTTTTACTTCTATTTTAGAACCATCTGTTTTTATTGGTGCTTTTATCATTTTTAATAAATTTTCTGAATGGTCTCTGCTTAATTCGCTTTCGTATATTTCGCAACCATTACTTAATAATCCAGCTAATATTAATGCAGTTTTTACTTGTGCTGATTTTAGAGTATTTTCAAAAGTAAAATAATCTATTTTCTCTCCCCTAATTGCTAAAGGAGCATAATTTGCCCCTTCTCTACCATCAATTTTAGCCCCTAGTTTATTAAGTATATCGCTTACTCTTTTCATAGGTCTTTTGTTTAAATATTCATCTCCGCTTAAAACAAAAAAACCATCTTGACTAGCTAAAAAACCAATTAAAAGTCTCATTAGTGTCCCAGAATTTCCACAATCTAAAACTACATTAGGAGATTTGATAGCATTAGGCGGTGTTATAACTAATTCATTTTTATCTTCATATATTTTTATTGTAGCACCTAAATTTCTTACAACTTCTAAAGTATGTAGGCAATCTTGTGCGTAAAGATAGTTTTTAACCTTACACTCCCCATTAGTTAATAAAGAAAATAAAGCAGCTCTATGAGAGATAGATTTATCTGCAGCTATATTTTCCAAAACTAAATCAAATTGTTTATTTAATGCTTTTATTTTCATCTTAATTTTAATCCTATTTTATCTAATTCACTAATAATTTCATTCATTTCATTATTTATATCATCATTTTTTAATACTTTTTCATCATCAACAAATGAAAAACTTATACTTAAACTTTCATAATCTTTTAAGCTTTCATCTTGATATAAATCTACTATTTTAAAATCTTTTAAATTCTTAATGTTTAATTTATTTATAGTTGATTTTATAACCGAATAATCATAATTTTTAGGCACTAAAATACTTAAATCTCTAGTTGTTCCTTGGAATTTTGAATAAGCTTTTGCTTGTATAAAATCATACTCTAAAGCATTAAAATCAATTTCGCATAAATAAGTAACCGGTAATTCTAATTCATTTTCTAAATGTAAATCTAATCTTCCAACTACCCCTATTTTTTGATTGTTTTTATAAATATCAGCTCTTTCAAATTCGCTAAATAAATGATAATCACTAGATTTTAATTGAAAATCCTTTAATATTGTTTTTAATTCATTTAAGAATGTGAAAAAATCAACATTTTTAGGTTTTGCATGATTTTTTAAATTTGCATTTTCACTTAAGCCAGAGCTAATTAAAGCAAATTTTTTATTTTCTTGTCCGTTTTCATCAAAGACACTACCAATTTCAAATAATTTTACTGATTTTCTTGAATTATTAAAATTAAAACTAGCTTGTTTTAAAAGTGTGCTAATAATAGAACTTCTTAGCGTATTCATTTCATTTGTGATTGGGTTTATAATTTCATTTTTGATATATTTTAAATTTAATTTTTCTAAAAATTCTTTACTATCAAAAACATAGCCAATACTTTCAAAATATCCACACATTAAAGCTCTATTTCTTAATTCAAGAGATTTTTTATATTTTAAATAAGTGTTGTTTGTTCTGTTTAATTCATAAAAATCAAGTGGTTTAGGCTTAATATTATCAATGCCTATCATTCTTACTATTTCTTCACAAATATCAGCAGAATTATTAATATCATGTCTATAAAATGGAACTTTTAAATATAGATTATCTTCAGCAATACTTAATTCAAACCCTAATCTTTTTAAAATTTTCACAACATCATTTTTTTCGCAAGACTGACCTATCATATTTTCAAGCTCACTAATATTACAATTAATTGATATTTTTTCTTTGCTTGGGGTATTTTGACAAGAACTACCATAAATTTTAATGTTTTTATTAAGTTGTAACAAATTAAATAAATAATCAATTCCTATATTAAGCTCTGGTTCGCTGCCCCTAAAACTTCTATAAATATCTGTATTTTTATAATTTTTATGAGTATTTGCGATTATTTTAGGATTTACATAATTTGCAATTATGATTATTTTTTTACTATCTTTATCTATTTTAAATTCTTCATTTTGTGTAATTCCAGCAATTGCTAATTCTTTATCTTTATACTTAATAACAAATTCTTTGTTTTCTTTGGTTTTTACATCTAAACTTATTTGTTCGCATTCATTACATAATTTACTTAAATCAACTGCATTAAATAATACCCCGCTTGCATGTGTTGTATAAGATAATAAGTTTTCTATAGCATTATCTTTTAATTCTTCAATACTAGCTAATCTTAATTTAACCTTTAAAGTATTTTCAATATTATTTAATAATTCTATTGCTTTTATATTTAAATTACCATCAATTCCATCACTAAAATGAACATTTAAAATTCTTCTAATACCTTCTGCATTATCAACATCTTTAAAAGGTTTCTTTTCTTTTAAATTAATATCTAATGCTGCACTTAAATCTCTTGCTATACCATTAATACTTAAGCAATCCCCACGATTAGGAGTTAGCTCAATTTCAATTAATTCATCATTAAATAAAGGATATTCGCATAATTCTTTACCTAAAGTAAGTTCGCCTATACTACTATCTAAAACCATAATGCCATCATTTATTTTAGCAAATCCAAGTTCAGTTGATGAGCATATCATTCCATTGCTCTCAACCCCACGCAATTTAGCTTTTTTAATAGTAATATCACCAATTTGTGCACCTTCTAAACTAACTGCTACAAATTGCCCTGCTTCAACATTTTTAGCTCCACATACGATTTGTAAAACTTCATTACCAACATCTACTTGGCAAATGCTTAATTTTTCAGCATCAGGGTGCTTTTCTTTACTCATTACTTTTGCAACTACAACTTTTTTAGGAGCTATAATTGTAGTTACTCCATCAACTTCTAAACCTATGCTATTTAAAGTTTTTACTAATTCATCTGTGCTAATATTTTTTAAGTCTATAAATTCATTTAACCAATTCTTACTAATTATCATTTAAATTGCTCCAATAATCTTAAATCTCCTTCAAATAATGACCTTAAATCAGGTATTTTATGAAGTAGCATTGCAAATCGCTCAACTCCTAAACCAAAAGCATATCCGCTAACATTTTTATAGCCAACATTTTTAAATACATTTGGATGAACCATACCACAACCCATAACTTCAATAAAGCCAGTTTGCTTACAAATTCTACAACCACAACCACCACAAAATACACAAGATATATCAACTTCTGCACTAGGCTCTGTGAATGGGAAAAAGCTTGGACGAAATCTAACTTTTACATCTCCGAACATATATCTTAAAAATTCTTCTAAAACATATTTTAAATTAGCAAAAGATATTTTATCCCCATCTTCAACCACAAGCATTTCTATTTGATGAAACATAGGAGTATGTGTAATATCAAAATCTCTTCTAAATACGGCACCAGGTGCAATCATTCTAATAGGTGGATTTTGTTTTTTCATAGTTCTTATTTGCACCGGACTTGTTTGAGTTCTAAGTAGTAGTTTATCTATAAAATAAAAAGTATCTTGCATATCTCTAGCAGGATGTGATTTAGGTAAATTTAAAGCTTCAAAATTATGAAAGTCATCTTCAATCAACGGACCTTCTTCAAGACTAAAATTTTGTCTTAAAAAATAATCAATTATCTTATCCATTGTGCTCATTACGGGATGAAGAGCACCAGAATTTGAACGCTCATCAAAATAAGCAAAATTGAAAGCATCTTTTTTAGCTTTTGCTTTTATAAATTCATCTTTTAAATATTTTTGCTTTTGAGTAAATTTATCATTAAATTCATCTCTTAATTTATTTAAAATTTCTGCTTTTTGTTTTTTTTCATCACCTTCTAAGTCTTTTAACTTAGCAAATTCACTTGTTAAATAACCTTTTTTACCAAGAATTTGCACCTTTATTTGCTCTAATTCTTCAAGCGAAGAACAATTATCTAAACTAATTAAAATATCTTCCAAGAGTTAGCCTTTTTATTGATTTTTTACAATTTTAGTGTAAATTACATAAATAAACGATTAAGACTATTAAAAAAAGGAAAGAAAATGAGCGATTTAAATGTTTTTGAAAGAATTGTAATAGGCGAACTCCCATCTAGTAAAGTTTTAGAAAATGATGAATTTTTAGCATTTCACGATATAGACCCAAAAGCTCCTGTTCATATATTAATAATTCCTAAAAAAAGATTTGTAAGTTTTCAAGATGTTGATGGTGCTACAATGGCAAAAATGACAGATTTTATTCACGAAGTTGCAAAATTATTAGGACTTGATAAAAGCGGATATAAATTACTTACTAATGTAGGTGCTGATGCAGGACAAGAAGTGTTTCATTTACATTTTCATATGCTAGGTGGATTAAAACTATTTATCCCAAAAGTTGAAGAAAATAAAGAAGCATTATTTTAATTTAAATTCCTAGCATTTAGCTAGGAATGTTTTAATATTCTAAATCGGGTTTGATTGTTTTAGAAGTTGAAGCAGGTAAGCTAGGATATGTAATATCAGGCATTTTACCTGTTAGTGATTTTAAGAATGTAATTATTAATTGTGATTCTTCATCATTTATTTCTATTCCTAATTGGATTTTTCCCATTAATTTAACAGCTTCATCTAATTCCCAAATAGCACCATTATGATAATAAGGTGCGGTTAATTCAATGTTTCTTAATGTAGGAGCTTTAATTAAACCATCGCTATCTCCTTTAAAATCACCTATATTTGCATATTTATATTTATTAGCTACTTCAAATGCTTGTAGTGTCCCACCAAGATTAATACCTGTATGACAAGCAGTGCAACCTTTATCTATGAATAGTTTTAATCCTTGTTTTTCTTCTTTACTTAAAGCTTTTTCATTACCATTTAAAAATTCATCAAATCTTGATGGAGTTATTAAGGTTCTTTCAAAAATACCAATACTTGTAGCAATTAAATCAAAATCAATTTTTTTATCTCCATAAGCTTTTTTAAAATCATTAACATATTCAGGAATTGAAGTAATTTTGCTCACAACTTCACTTGGTATAGCTGCCATTTCTACTGATGATTGGATAGGTCCTTTTGCTTGGTCTTGCAAGTGACCTGAACGACCATCCCAAAATTGCGAAGAATTAAATACAGAATTATAAACCGTTGGAGAGTTTAGATGATGTGGATTAGGAGACCATTTATGCCCTGTACTTGCTGGAACTCCATCAGTTCCACCTAAACCTAAATTATGACAGGTATTACAAGATATAATTCCACTTTTTGAAATTCTTGGGTCAAAATATAGTTTTTTACCAAGCTCAACTCTTTCTTTAGTGGTAGGATATTCTACATAATCAGGTGCATATTGTTTAATTAATTCTTCTAATTTGGCTTTATCGCTAGGTATAGCAACCAAACCTGCTTCTTTTGCTTCATCAATTAAACTAGCAGCATTTAAACCTACTAATAAACTTAAAGATAACATAATTTTTTTCATTATTTTCTCCTTTTAATTAAAGTAAAAAGATTATAAAGTTTTTTAGATAATAAAAAATATTATTTATATAAAATTTTAAAATTTTGTAATTTATTTTTTGATAAAAAATATTATTTGATATAAAAATATACTTTGTATAAAAACTAAAATACATATTATTTTGAAGAGCTATAAAAGGTTTAGATTACAAATAAAGTAAATATAGAAATAGAATAATTTTAGGTCTTAATGAAAAGACCTAAAATATTAAATTAAGATTTTTTTAGTGCTCTAATTTTTGCACTTAAGCTAAATAGTCTTATAAATCCTGCTGCATCAAATTGATTATAAACTTCATCTTCGCTAAAAGTTGCAAAATCTTTATCATAAAGACTATTAGGAGAGCTTTTACTCATTGCATTGCAATTGCCTTTATATAATTCTATAATTATTTCTCCATTTAAATCTTTGCTAAATTCATTAATCGCAGCACTAATAGCAGCTCTTGTAGGGCAAAACCACTTACCATCATACACTAAATAGCTCATTTCAAGCCCTAACATAGCTCTTAATTTTAAGCTATCTCTATCAAGAACGATTTGCTCTAGTGCTCTTAAAGCAGTATTTATAATTGTTCCGCCAGGTGTTTCATAACATCCCCTTGATTTCATTCCCACAAGCCTATTTTCTACAATATCAATCCTACCAACTCCGTGTTTTGCCCCTATTTCATTAAGCTTATTTAAAGCTTCATAAGGACTTAGACTAATATCATTTACCTTTGTAACCACACCTTTTTCAATGCTTAATTTTACTAATTCAGCTTCATTAGGAGCGATTTTTGGATTTACACTTAGACAAAAACAATCTTCATTATTAAAAGTTGTAGTATCTTCTAAAACTCCACCTTCAGTTGAAATATGCCAAGCGTTTGCATCTTTGCTATAGATTTTTTCTTTACTCGCAGTTGTTTTAATATTTTTTAACGCTAAAAAATCAAGCAAATCTTCTCTTGATTTCATATTCCAAATTCTCCAAGGAGCTATAACTTCTAACTTAGGTGCTAGTGCGTTTATAGTATATTCAAATCTTACTTGATCATTACCTTTTCCTGTAGCTCCATGTGCGATAGCATCAGCATTAATGCTTATTGCATAATCAACTAAAGCCTTAGCAATTACCGGTCTTGCCATTGAAGTGCCTAGTAAATATGTGCCTTCATATAATGCCCCGCTTAAAATTGTAGGATATATATAGTTTTTAACAAAATCTTCTTTTAAATCAACTACCACACAATCTTTTGCCCCTGAATTAAATGCCTTTTGTTTAACATCTACTAATTCATTTTTATCTTGACCCACATCAGCTACTAAAGCATACACTTCACAATCATAATTTTCTTTAAGCCAAGGAATAATTGCTGAAGTATCAAGACCCCCGCTATAAGCTAAAACAATTTTTTTCATACTTTCTCCTTAATTATCTAAATCGTATTTTTGTAATAATTTTACATAAGTTCCGTTGTCTTTTAGAATTTTTAAGGCATTATTAAAATCATCTTTTAATTTTGTATTACCTTTAGCAAATGCAAAACTCACTCCATCACCTAAAATTGGTGTTTTAGCAAATACGCTAAGTTCAGGATAAGTATTAATATAGCCTTTAGCCACAGCAGCGTCTAATACAAAACCATCTATTTTTTTATTAACCGTTGCTAAAACAAAAACTATTAATTCAGAATTTAAATATGGTTTTACGCCTTTAATTTTACTAACTTCATCAGCTTGTAAAGTGCCTAATTGAGCTCCTAATTTAGCCCCTTTTGATAAATCTTCTAAAGAATTTATATTAGTATTTTCTTTTAATTTAACATAATAATTTACCCCGTTATAATATGAATTAGAAAAATCAACACTTTTTGCTCTTTGTGGGGTTTCATTCATTCCAGAAGCTATAACATCAATTTTTCCTGCTTTTAAAGCATTGATTAAACCATCAAATTCAATAGCAACAAATTCAACTTTAATATCTAGTATTTTTGCTATTTCTTCCACTAAATCCATATCAAATCCAACAATTTTACCATCTTTCATATATTCAAATGGTGCATAACCAGGAGATGTTCCTACTTTTAAAATATCTTGAGCAAAAATTTGTGCAACTAGTGCAAAACCTAAAAATAACTTTTTCATAATTAATCCTTTTAATAAAAATAAATAACTAAATTGCTTAGAGCAAAAAACTAAAATAACCTAAATAATAATGATAAAACTAACAATAATAAAAATTAACAATGATAAAATCTGGGAAATTAAAAAATAGTAGTAAGCATCAACGAAGTCTTAAAAATAATTTAGCAACACTCTTTTGCATTTTTTCTCCTTTAAAATAATTTAAATAATAATATCAATATTTTTTGTTAATGATGATAAAAAATTATTTTTTTTGTTAATTTCGTTACGATTTGTAACAAAATTAACAAAATTTATATTAAAAAATATCACATTTCATATTTTTCTAATAATTTTTCATAAATTCCTTGACTTTTTACAATTTCTAAAGCCTTATTAAAATCATCTCTTAATTTAATATTGCCTTTAGCAAATGCAAAGCTAGTGCCACCTTTTTCTTTTATATCTTTAAATATTTCAATTTCTTTATAGGTATTTAAATATCCTCTAGCTACTAATTTATCAACTATAACAGCATCTATTTTGCCATTTACTAATGCTAGGATTAGATTTGAAATCTCAGAATTTAAAAATGGTTTTGCCGAAGGAATTTCATTAAGCATTGCAGCTTGAATTGAACCTAATTGCACTCCTACTACTAAATTATTTAAATCTTTAATATCAGTTCTTGATTTTAATCTTAAAAAACAATTTGAACCAGTGTAATAAATATCACTAAACTCAACATTTTTTGCCCTTGCAGGAGTATTGCTAAGTCCTGAAGCTATCACATCAATTTTGCCTAATTTAACAGCGCCCATTAAAGCATCAAAATCCATAGGAACAAATTCTACTTTAATATCCAACACTTTAGCTATTTCATTTACTAAATCTATATCAAAGCCAACGATTTTTTCATCTTTTATATATCCAAACGGAGCAAAACCAGGCGACATACCAACTTTAATTAAATCTTGTGCGAAAATTTGCATTACAAATGCTAATAAAATAATTAATTTTTTCATAATTTTTCCTTATTCCATATCATATTTTTTTATTAAATTATCATAAATTCCACTATCTTTTATAATTTTAAGTGCCCTATTAAATTCATCTCTTAACTTTGTATTTCCTTTAGCAAAAGCAAAACTAAGACCATCAGTTTTTTCTTCAGTTTTCTTAAATACAACTAAATTTTTATAATTTCTTAAATATCCTTTGGCTACAGTTTTATCTACTAAAACAGAATCAATTTTGCCACCAACTAATGCTAAAATTAAATTTGAAGTATCAGCATTTAAAAATGGTTTTACATCTTTAAATCTAGCTAATATATCAGCTTGAATTGAGCCTAATTGTGCTCCTATAGTAAGTCCATTAATTTCATTAATATCAGTTCTTGAAGATTGTTTTAAAAAATAATTACTACTTATATAGTAAAAATCACTAAACTCAACGCTCTTAGCTCTTTCTGGTGTATTTCTAAGTCCTGAAGCTATCACATCAATTTTGCCTAATTTAACAGCACCCATTAAAGCATCAAAATCCATAGGAACAAATTCCACTTTAATATCCAACACTTTAGCTATTTCATTTACTAAATCTATATCAAAGCCAACGATTTTTTCATCTTTTATATATCCAAACGGAGCAAAACCAGGCGACATACCAACTTTAATTAAATCTTGTGCGAAAATTTGCATTACAAATGCTAATAAAATAATTAATTTTTTCATAATTTTTCCTTTAAAAACAATAAAACAAATTTATTTTCAAGCAAATACAATAAAGCTATAAAGCTTAAAATGCTAAAAATAAAAAACTAAAAAAATAAACAATAATAAAAATTTGGGAAATTAAAAAATAAGAGTAAGGGTCAATGGGCTTTAGTTAATAATACAAAAGAATTTAGATTGTTACAATTTAACATTTTATCTCCTTTAAAATTTTTTGCAAAAATATATCATAAAATAGCAAATAATATTAATTATTTATAAAAAATATTATTTGCTTTTAAATTTTATACTTTTTTGAAGAGTTTTAAGAGTTTTAACGTTAATTTTTTTAATATACTAGATTTTTGCGAAGCTAAATATTCAGCAATTTCAGTTCTTCCAAACATTAAAGCAAATGTGTAAGGAGTCATTCCTAAACCATTGTTTTCATCAATATTCGCTCCATTTTCTACTAGCAGTTTTACGATATTTAAATAACCTTTAAAGCAAACTCCAGCTAGTGGAGTTTGACCTTTATCATTTTTCATATCAACACTTGCACCATTGCTAATAAGCATTTGAGCGCATTCGTAAGAGCCGTTATAACAAGCCAACATTAAAAGTGTGTTTCCACGATGGTCTTTAAAATCAACATTAAATCCTGCCTTTATCATGTTAAGGAGAGTGTTGTAATCATTATTTCTTGCAAAATCCAACGCCATTTTACATAATTCATCGTATCTTGCTAATTCGGCACTACTTAATTGCATTTTATTTTCCTAAAGCTTTTCTTACGCCATTTGCATATTCAGGGCTAATTTTTTCAAAATGTGCTAGAGCTTTTGCAATGATTTCATCTTTTACACCATCAAAACTTGCTGCTAGATTTTTATATAGTCTTTCTTTTTCATCAGCAGGTAAGATATTAAATAGATTTCTTGGTTGTGTATAAAAATCATTATCAAGCGGAGCATATCTAGCTGCACTATTACCTATTGCCAAATCAGGCTCAAGATATTTAGTATTTTCACTTGCACCACCTAAAGTATTTGGCTCATAATAAGCACCATTAGCTAAATTATCACCTATACCAAAATTCATAGCACCTGCAACATTATATGTGCTAACTTCATTTCTAGCTCTATTTACAGGTAATTGATGATAGTTTGCACCAATTCTGTATCTTTGTGCGTCAGGATAGCTAAAAATTCTAGCTTGAAGCATTTTATCAGGGCTAAAGCTTATACCTGGAACAATATTGCTTGGGCTAAATGCAGCTTGCTCTACTTCATTAAAGTAATTTTGTGGATTGCGATTTAATATCATTTCTCCAACTTCAATTAATGGAACAATGCTATGAGGCCATACTTTTGTTAAATCAAATGGATTAAATCCAAGTTTTTCAACTTCATTTTCTGCAAGGATTTGAACTTTTACGCTCCAAACAGGGAAATTTCCTTTTTCAATATTTTCATATAAATCTCTTTGATGAGATTCTCTATCTTTTGCTATGATTTTTTCTGCTTCTTCATTTGTTAAGCACTTAATTCCTTGTTTGGTTTTAAAGTGAAATTTAACCCAAAATCTTTCATTTTTATCATTAATAAATGAATAAGTATGAGAACCATATCCATTCATATGACGATATGATGCAGGAATTCCTCTATCACTCATAAGAATTGTTACTTGATGTAGTGCTTCAGGAGTTAAAGTCCAAAAATCCCACGCCGCATTATTGCTTCTTAAATGAGTTCTTGGGTCTCTTTTTTGAGTATGAATAAAATCAGGGAATTTATAAGCATCTCTTAAGAAAAATGTAGGAGTATTATTACCTACTAAATCCCAAATACCTTCTTTTGTGTAAAACTTAATCGCAAAACCACGAACATCTCTTTCAGCATCAGCTGCACCTGCTTCACCTGCAACTGTTGAAAAGCGTAAGAAAAGTGGAGTAACTTCACCCTTAGCAAAAACTTTTGCTTTTGTATATTTGCTAATATCTTGTGTTATTCTTAATTCTCCATAAGCTCCACTTCCTTTTGCATGAACTGCACGCTCTGGAATTCTTTCTCTATTTTGATGAGCAAGTTTTTCAATCAATTGATAATCTTGCATTAAAAGCGGTCCCATTGCACCTGCACTAAGTGAGTTTTGATTTGAACCTATTGGGTTACCAAAATCCGTTGTTAATTGTTTCATTATATCTCCTTTTAAAAATGTGAAGTAATAATAAATAACATAGGATAATAATTGGTAAATAATAAAAATTATTATCTAAAAAATTTTTTAGCTAATAATTTTATTCTATTTTATATGAAATTAGGAGCATCGTTTGAGAATATTATTAAATCCTTTTCTTTAGTTTCATTAGCTAAAGTTTCAATTAATTTTGCTTTATCTTTTAGAATGATTTTTTTAATTTTTAAATTCTCATCATATATTCTAGCATTAGTCTCGCTTGTAATAATTGCTAAATCAAAACATTCATTAATTACTTCGCATAGTTTTTTGTTTAACTCTTCACTTGCTTCAATTATCCCTGGACTAACTAAGACTTTTTTGCCTAAGTTATAATCTTTAATTATTCTATAACTATCACTCATACCATCATAATTACCATTAAATCCATCATCAATTATAAATTTTGGCTCACGAGAGATGATTTGTAATCTATGTTCTGTAGCTTTTAAATTAGCTATTTCTTTGCTAATTTGCTCGTAATTTAAACCTAAAGCCTTAGCTAGGTAAATACAAGCACATAAATTACTAGCATTAAAACTACCTAATAAATTAGCAAAATACTTTTCATCATTGCATTTAAAACTAAGCCCATCTAAACTAGCCTTTATCTCACTTAAAGCACTATCATAGCTAAAGCTCTCCCCTACACTACTATGAGTGATTGCTAATTCTAATCTAGTGCTTTTTAGGGCTTCTTTTTTAACTTCTTTAGTATTTTCTATATTTTTAAAATATTCTAAATGAGCTGTGCCAATTTGACCTATTATTACATAATGTGGGCGGACTAATTTTGTGATTTCTTCTATGTCGCCCTTTTTTCTAGCACCTGCTTCTATTATTAATAAATTTGTATTTGGGTCTAGGTTTTCATTAATATCTTTAATAAGCCCTAAAAGAGTGTTAATACTACCTTTAGCATAATGAATTTTAAAATAGTTTTGAGTAATACTAGCTAGGTAATGTTTGATACTTGTTTTACCATAACTTGCAGTGATTAATACTACTTTACAATCTTTTAAATTGCTTATTTTGTTGTAAGCTTTATCATAAAAACTCTTATTTACAAAATACTCACAAATATACGAAAGTAAAAATGCAAAAATTATAATATCTAAAGTATGTGGGTCAAGTTTGCAATAAAAATGAATTGGGGTAAATACAAAAGCACCTAATAAATTAAATAAAAATAATCTCTTAATCCTAGCTGTAAATACTAAAGGTTTATCAATATTTTTTGCTAAAAAAATTAAAGCTAAAAGATAAATTATAGCCACTCCTAAGGCTAAAAAATGATTAATATCACAAGTAATTACATAGAGTAAAAAAGGTGCTATTAGATAATAAAAATGCCAACGCTTTTTAGAAAAATTAAATAAAACTCTTTTAAATTTATAATTATTTAACTGCAATACTAAAGCTAAATAATAAAGCATCAAAAAAGAAAACGCAAAAGAAACTATATAAATCATAAAAATAACCCTTCGTTAAATACATTTAATTCATTAATAAATTTATTTTTATCGCCTTTATATAGCATATAAGTATGATTTTTTATTTCGGTGATTTCAAATAAATTTAAATGTTTTTTGATTTCGCTAATGATTAATTCGTTATTTTCAAAAAACACAACTTTAGAGCCTTCACTCATTTTGACTATTTCATTATTGTCATTTAAAAATATAAAATCTAATAATTTAAGATTTGAATAATTGATATTTAGTTCTTTAAATACATTGATTTTTGCAAATTGTTCTGTAAATATTATAGGTATAAAAACATTGTAATAATACTCATCATTTAATATTAAATCTTGATAAAAAAAACTAGAGCGTTTGATAATTTCATAAGAATACTTTACATTTTCATAGCTTAAGCTTAATTTATCTAAATATTCCTTGCTTGAGCAAAAGATTAAGTTATTTTTTAAAATATTTTCAAAATCATAAAATAAGTCATTTTTTAAAGTAGTAATATTTAGCCTATTTAAACATTCTATGCTTAATTCATCTAATAAAACCACCCTTTTATCAATTGAATAAAACGCAAGCAATCTTGTTAAAGCAAATTCAAAATCATTTATTTTTAAAAATGCTACTTCTTTATCACTAATTGATAAATCCTTAGTGCTAATTATCGCATAAGCACCTTTTTTAATAGCTTCATTTGCCAATGCTTGTTCATTGGTAAAAAACGCACTAGCATTAGTAACGCTATTTAAATTAAGGCAAAAATCTTTAAGCCTAGAAACACTAGGCTTATTAATAATTTTTGCATTAATTAATTCTGAAAAATTAGTTATTTCCAATTTTTATCCAATCACTGCACCATTTTCACATTTAGTAAGCGGTGTTAATAAAACTAAGCTTTCATCTGAATTTTTAGCACTTAAAATCATACCTTCACTTAAATGCTTAAATACTTTTCTACTCTCTAAATTAGCAAGTAAAATAATTTGTTTGCCAACTAAATCTTTAGCATTATAATATTTCGCAATTCCGCTTAAAACTTGTCTTTTTTCAGTTCCTAAATCAAGTTGGAATTTTAATAATTTCTCACTACCTTCTACATTTTCACATTCTAAGACGGTTGCTACTTGCATTTTGATTTTTGCAAAATCATCAATTTTGATTTTTGGCTCTTTTAATTCTTGTTTTACTTCTTCTTTGCTTTCAATTTTAAGCTCAACTCTTGAGAATAAATGTTCGCATTCGTTTAAATTAAATTCTTTTTGTAAATTAAACATATCGTTATATGTTTTAGTATCAATATTTACTCCTAAAGCATTAGCTATTTTTGCACTAGCTTTTGGCATAACAGGACTTAATAAAATACTAGCATTTTTTAAAATGTTAAAAATTACTGCTAATAAGCTTTGAGTTTGTTTGCTTTCGTTGTTTTTCATCATAGTCCAAGGCTCATATTTTGAAACCATCGCATTTGCTATACTTAAAGCTTTCATAATTTCGCTTATATATTCATTCATTCTAAGCTCATTTATAGCATTTATACTTGCTTTAAAATATTCATTTGCCTTATTTAATTCTTCACTAAATCCTGATTCAAATTCCACTTTCAAATCAAAATATTTTTTAGCCATTGATATGCTTCTGCTTAATAAATTACCTAATTCATTTACTAATTCAGCATTTATTTTATTAACCATTGCAAGTTTGCTAAAATCTCCATCATTTCCAAAAGGCATTTGAGATAATAAAAAATATCTTAAAGGCTCATTGCCAAATTCGTTTTTAACATCAATAGGATTTATTACATTTCCTACACTTTTACTCATTTTTTCGCCTTCAACCGTCCACCAGCCGTGCGCTCCTATCATTTTAGGCAACTCTAAATCAAGGCTCATTAAAAAACAAGGCCAATAAATTGCGTGGAATTTTAAAATATCTTTACCAACTAATTGAATATTTGCAGGCCAAAAAGACATTTTTTCATCATTATCTAAATACCCTAAAGCACTCAAATAGTTACTCAAAGCATCAAGCCATACATAAACTATATGCTTACTATCATTTAATTCATCAGGTATTTTTATACCCCAAGAAAAGCTAGTTCTAGTTACCGATAAATCCCTTAAGCCTTGTTTTACGAATGCTATTACTTCGTTTTTTTTGCTAGCTGGCATAATGCAAGTAGGATTATCTTCATACCATTTTAATAATCTATCTTGGTATTTGCTTAATCTAAAAAAATAGCTTTCTTCTTTTAAAATTCTAGTAGGCTTTTTGCAATCAGGACATTTATCATTATCAAGTAATTGAGTTTTTGTATGAAAAGTCTCGCAAGATACACAATAATGACCTTCGTATTCATCTTTATAAATATCGCCTTTTTCATACATTTTTAAAAAAATCTTACGAACGCAATTTTTATGATTTTCATCAGTTGTTCTAATAAAATAATCATTACTAATTTCAAGTTCAGCCCACAAATCTTTAAAACTTTTGCTAACTTTATCAGCATAAGCTTTTGGGCTTTCGTTGTTTTTGATAGCGCTTTCTTCTATTTTTTGACCATGCTCATCAGTGCCTGTTAAAAAGAAAGTCTCATCTCCTTTAAGTCTAGCAAATCTAGCAAGCGTATCAGCAATTATAGTAGTATATGCGTGACCTATATGAGCTTTGTCATTTACATAATAAATTGGAGTTGTAATATATGTTTTCATCTAAATCCTTAAAAATTAAAATCTTGTGAAGCACCTTGCGACATATTTTCATAAGTAGCCTTTACAAAAGCATTTCTTATATCGCACTCACAGAGCTTTTCACAATCTATACAAGATAATTTATTTTGTGTTTTTTGTTGGCAATCTTGCAAATTCTTTTTAGCAATTTGCAAATTACTCTCATAAATATTCATCTAAATATGCCTTTTCACTGATTGAACCAAGATAGCAAGGTGTGCTTGCGTGAATTGTGCTAAATTTTAAATTAAGCAAACTCTCATATCCTTTAGAGCCTTTTATCCCATCACTTGAAAATCCACCAGCTTTTTCGTAAATATAAGCGAAAGGAAATACTTCAAATAAAGCCCTAAGTTTTCCTAATTTACCATCATTTAATGTAGCTTCGCTTGTATTTGGATATGAAAACAATCCCCCACCTTTTATTAAAATCTGATGTAAATCACTAACCATAGCACCGCTATATCTTAAGCGGTATCCATCACTAAATATTTTATCAATCATTGCTTTATGAGCCTTGCTCCAATCTTTTTGAGTGCCGCCTGTTGCGTTTAATTTACCTTTTTCATTTAGTTTTAAATCTTTTAAGAATTTAAATTCTTTTCCATCATATTCATATAATTTTGGCTCATTTATACAAACTACTAATTGGGTTCTAGGACCATAAATTGAATAAATAGCTGCTTTTAAACTATTAGGCTCTGCAGTATTTTCATAGATGGCAAATATACTTCCTACTGCAAAATTAACATCAAATAAAGAAGAGCCATCAAGTGGGTCATACGCAACTATATATTTTGCATCATCGTATAAAAATTGCGGATTTTCTTTTTCTTCACTGATAATTGCTTTAATTGAGCCAATTTTACTAAGCTCGTTTGTAATTATCATATCGCTTAATACATCTTGTTTTAATTGTAAATCCCCACTAGCATTGCTTAATTCTGTATAGCCATATTCAGGGCTATCAAAGCTTTGCTTAATCTTTAAAACGCTTTGTTTTATAGCTTCTATTATTTCTTGCATTAAATCTCCTTAGCATTATTCAAAACAAATTCACTAATACTAGCAATATCATCTAAATTAAATTGCTTTAAACCATAATCTTTATTAGAATAACTAGCTAATGCTAAAGAATATTCTAAATAACTCTCATCAACTTCTTTGCAAAACACACATAATCTTGGTAAAGGCAAACTTTTAAGTCCTTCAACTAAAACAATATCAGCACTAAATTGCTTTATTATCTGCTCTATTTCTAAGCTTTCGTGATAAAAAATAGTAGTTTTTACAGGGCTTAAAACTGCAACTTCAGCACCCGTTTGATAGAATTTAAAACTATCTTTACCATTCGTATCAAATACTGCTTTATCTTTTGGGTCGTGCTTAATTATTGCTACCTTTAAGCCAAGCTTTTGTAAATGCTCTGAAATTTTACAAATTAGTGTAGTTTTGCCCGAATTTGATGGGCCAGTAAATGCGAATGCTTTTTTCATTGATTAACCTTTTTTATTAAAAATTATAAATTTATAAATTAAACGAAAGAGAAGTAATGAAAAAAGCTTTATTTTTAGTAATTTTGATATGTTTTACAGCTTGTGTTAAGCAAAATGATGAATTTTATAATTCAAAAGAAGAAATAATGTTAAGGTCTTATTATGTAAATGATTGCATTATTAGTTATTTAGGAGTTAAGGATAATAACGATTATTTTGTGATTGCTAGTAAAAACGAAATTGAACATATAATAATTGAAGGGTATTTGGTTCAATTTTTAAAACTGCCAAAAAATGAATTTAATTTGCCTTACAAAAATGATTTTTTATATTTTTACAAAATAATAAATACTGCTAGTAAAAAGACAAATATTGATATGGAAATTACCTTAAATAATGAAGAAACAAGAAGCGTTAAAATACAAAGAATTTCAAAATCTCTTGAATATCAATTTTAAGGGCTAAAAAACCCTTAAAATTACGCTAATAATGACGCTATTTGAGTTTGGTTAAAATTAACTTGTTGAGCGTTTTTAAAACTTTCTTCATTTTGCTTTAAAAAATTAGCGTTTAATTTAGAAAAATCTTCATTTTTAAATCTATCGTTATTGTTATTTGCTGTTTTTAAACTATTTTCTATTTTTTCTAAATCATTTTTCAAATCAACTTTATTTGTATTATTATTTTGAATTTTTGAAATCATTTCATCTTGTTGAGTGCTGATTTCTTGATATTTTTTCTCGCTTAATTTTTCTTCACTTACTTTTTTCTCATTTAGTTGTTCTACCGAAGTATCTTCAACTTTTTGAGTAGCTTTATTTTGAGCCATTAAGACATTGCTTTGTATGTTATTGTTAATTTGCATACTAAACTCCTTTTAAATTTTGCCGATTATAGCCTATTTTTCTTTTTTCTTAGTAAAAAATAATATTAATTGTAAAATAACCATAACTTTAAAAATCATTTCACTTTGCTTATGATTATCATCAAAATCTTTACTATCAGTAACGCCTAAAGCCTGCATATCAAGCACATTAGCTGTATAATAAAATACAAATACTAAGGCTAAAATCAAAATTATTAGGCTTAAAATTGACTTTAAACTAAATAATTTATTTGAAATACTTTCATAAATAATATTTAATAAACTTACGAAAAGTAACAAATAATTAAATTTTACAAACACTTGTGTCATCAAAAGTCCGCTTTGAAAGTGGCTTAAAATCCCATCTCCAATAATTGCACTAGGATAAA
Organism: Campylobacter sp. RM12647; assembly: GCF_020138135.1. Classification (NCBI taxonomy): domain Bacteria; kingdom Pseudomonadati; phylum Campylobacterota; class Epsilonproteobacteria; order Campylobacterales; family Campylobacteraceae; genus Campylobacter; species Campylobacter sp. RM12647. Next base: position 28,956 of record NZ_JACGAS010000005.1, read on the forward strand.
AAATAATAGGAGCAACAACAATTCCTATGAATAATTCTACAAAAATTATTCCAGCTAATAAAAAATCATTAATTTTTTTCATAATCTAACCTTTCTGCTATAAAAACTCTATCAAAACCATTTAAATCTTTATAAAAACTAGCCTTAAAATTCTTTTCTTTTAGATAATCATTTAGGATTTCTTTTTGATCATATCCAAATTCGCACATTAAAAATCTCACATTTTCTAAATAACATTTATCAATTATTTTAAATAATATTTCATATCCTTTTTTACCACCAAAAAGCGCTGTTTTAGGCTCTTTTAATACTGATTTATCTAAATTATATTCGGTGCTAATATATGGAGGATTTGAGATAATTAGTTCATAGTCTTTAAAATTAACTTTCATAAAATCGCTAATAAAAAAATCACAATTTACATTATGCAATTTAGCATTTTCATTGGCTAGTTTTAAGGCTAATTTGTTTATATCACAAGCTTTTATATTTGCTTTTGTAAATAATTTTAAAAATATACTAATAATCCCACTTCCAAAACCTATTTCAAAAATATTTTTTATATTATTTTGATTTATTAGATTTATTGCTAAATCTATTAGTATTTCAGTATCATTTCTAGGAATTAACACTCCTTTAGCACATTTAAATTCTAAATCTTTTATATAAGTTTTTGAGAATATGTATTGCAATGGAGTGCCGTTTTTGTATTCGTTTGCAATACTTAAGAGTTTAATTTTATCGCTTGGATTTATCACATTTGCCCTTGCAACTGAATACTCAAGCATTGAATATGAAAAATACTCCATTATAATCTGTCTTGCAATTACTTCATTGCTTAGGGCTTTTAATTCGTTAAATGTGGCTATCATTTAATGCACTTATTCTTCTACTTAAACTCGGATGAGTTTTATAAACCATTTCATAAATAGCGTTATGATCTAGCAAGGCTTTATTGTGAATAGCTAATACCTTTAAAGCACTTATCATATCGTTTTTGCTAGTTTTTATTGCCCCGTGTTTATCTGCACTAAATTCATTTTTTCTTGATAAGGAATTTAAAATAGGACTTAAAATAAACGAAATTGCCGAGCCTACCATAATAAAAGCAAACAACGGACTAGATACAAAGCCTTCTAAATTAAATTGATTTTCAAAAAAACTTGAAAAATATCCAAAAAACGCAAAGGTAATTAATAGATTTAAACCACTTATAAAAAGCATTTTTAAAATATCTTTATGTTTAAAATGCCCTAATTCGTGAGCTAATACGGCAAGTAATTCATCTTTACTCATAGCATTGATTAAAGTATCATAAAGAACTACTTTTTTTGCTCCAAACATACCCGCAAAATAAGCATTAAGTCTAGTATCATTTTTACTAGCGTCCATACTAAATACCCCATTACTTTTAAAGCCACATTCATCTAATAATTTTGCAATATCATCTCTTAATTCACCTTCTACAGGGCTTAATTTATTAAACAATGGAACTATAAAATTAGGATAAATAACCATAGCTAAAAGACTAAAAATAAATAAAATAGCAAAGCCACCTATCCACCAAAACTCGCCTAATTTAGCAATAGCAAAAAGCAAAATATAAACTAAAGCTCCACCTATAATTACTAATAAGATTAATGATTTTAAAAGGTCTTTAAAATACATTTTAGGAGTTTTTTTATTAAAGCCGTGCTTAGTATCAACAACCATAGTTTTATAATAATCTAAGCAAGTTAGAATGCAAGAATTTATAATAAAATACAATAAAACTAAAATAGTATTATCAAGCAGTGAATTAGGCTCAAAATGAACCTTTAATACATTAAATAACACCAATATAAATATGCAATTTAAAATAAGTGCTAAAAAATTATTTAGTATTGAAAATTTATGCTCAACTATGGCTATATTTTTAAATTCTATAAATTGCTCATCACTTAAAAAACTTTTATTTGTTTTTGTTTTAATATGATTTATTTCAAGTAATTTAAGTATTGTTTCAATCACAAAAATTACACTAATTATACTAATTATCAACATTTTCTAACCTTTCTGTAAGTTCTAAAACTTCGTAATACTCATTTTCTAAAATATCTAATTCCTGATTTAAATTCTCAAGTCTTTCATTTAAAGCCAATATCCCATATTTTTCATATTTTGCAGGGTCGCTTAAGTATTCATTTAATAATCTAATTTCTTTTTCAATCTCTTCAATCTTAACTGGGTGTTCTTCTAGAATTTTATTTTGTTTATAGCTTAATTTTACGCTTTTTTTACGCTCAACTTTTACTGGTTTTTCTTTATCATTTTCTATTTCGCTATTTAACTCGCTTAATTCATCGTTTAATTCTAAAAGCTCACTAAATTTCATAGTTTCAATTTCAATTGATTGATTTGAAAAGGCAAAAAGCTTAGTAGCAAGTCTATCCGTAAAATATCTATCATGACTTACAAATATCAAAGCACCTTTAAAATCCATTAAATATTGCTCTAAAATATTAATCGTAGCAATATCTAAATCATTAGTAGGCTCATCTAAAATTAATACTTCATAATCTTTTGTAAAAAGTTTTGCTAAAGCCACCCTACTTTTTTCGCCACCACTAAGTGAGCCAATTTTATAAGTAAGTTGTTCTTTAGGAAATAAAAAATGCTTTAAATATCCATATACATGCATATTAGAGCCTTTCACATTGATAGTATCACCGCCATTTGGACAAAAATACTCAATCAAAGTTTCATCATCTTTTAAATCACTTTTTTTCTGGTCAAAATATCCTATATTTATCTCACCTTTTTTAATAAAACCACTGCTAGGGCGAAGTTTTTCAAGTAGAATTTGTAAAAAGCTAGATTTTCCACAGCCGTTTTTGCCTACAATTGCTATTTTTTCACCTTGTAAAATCCTTGCATTAAATGGCTTAAATAATAATTTTTCGCCTAGCGTTAGGCTAATATCGTGTAATTCAAAAAGCATTTTTTTCTTATTTGCTATTAGTGGATTTGATTTTATATCACTTGCACGGGCAAGCTCAACTCTTAGTCTATTCAAAATACTAGGATTTTTTTTAGCCTCTTCACGCATTTTAAAAATACGCTCTTTTCTGCCTTCGTTTCGCTTAAGCCTTGCTTTTACCCCACGACGCAGCCATTCTTCTTCGCTTTTTAATTGTTTTACTAAAGTTTCATAGCTTTTATTAAGGCTTTCTAGTAATTTTGCCTTAGCTTGTAAATAATTTGAATACCCACCTTCAAATTCTCTTAATTTCGCATCTTCTATTTCTACGCATTTACTTGCAATATTGTCTATAAAATATCTATCGTGACTTATAAAAATAACACATTTTTTACTAGCTTTTAACATATCTTCAAGGTATTTACACATAGTTACATCTAAGTGGTTCGTAGGCTCATCTAAAATCAAAACATCAGGAGATTTAAGCAGCATACAAGCAAGGCTTAATCTTCTTAATTCCCCACCACTAAGACTTGCTAGATTTCTATTTATAAAACTACTTAATTCAAATTCTTTTAAAGCTCTATTTATTTTACTATCAATACTCCAAGCGTCCTTGCTCTCTATTAAATCAAATAAAATTTGTTGTTTTTGCAATAATTCTTTATCATTTGGATTAGTTGATAGTTTAGAATTAATCTCATTATATTCGCTTAAAGCATTAAAAATATCGCCTAATTCTAATTTAATATATTCATCTACGCTAAGATTATAATCTATATTAATGCTTTGAGAAAGCATAGAAAAATTTATACTTGAATTAATCAATACCCTACCATTATCAGGTTCTATTTCTTTAGTAATTATTTTTAAAAATGTAGATTTGCCCTGCCCGTTTTTACCTATTATTGCGATTTTTTCGCCATCGTTTATACTAAAATTTACATTTTTTAAAATAACTTTTTCGCCGTAAGCTTTATCAATATCAATACAATCTATTAAAATCAATTTAAATAATCCTTAAGTTTTTTAAAGGCTAGTATTCTAGCCTTTAAAGATTATTTAACATCTACATCAAAATAAATTTCAACTTCTTCGTGAGTTTTCTTTCCGTGAAGTGCTGAGATTTGTTTATCAGTTGAAAGTGCTGTGAATGCTTCAGTTGTATTAAAATCAGTATTCATATTGATTACTCCTTTTACAACTAATTTACCATCAGCTACACTATAAGTCATTGGAATTTCTTTTGTAATGTCATTAAATGTGATTACACCTATAGCATTACCACTTGTTTCATCACCTTTTACATCTTTTAAACTAGCTTCAATTTTGCTATTTTTTAGATTTGCAATATAAGTTCTATGGATATTGTTTTCACGAATTTTATCTTTTGTATTTTCGTTAGCAAAATCCATACTTGCTTTAGTTCCGTTTAAAATATCTACAACAGAGCCGCTTGTTTTGCTAAATTCAAATTTAGCATCATCAATAACACCAGGAACACCTAATTTTTTTGTCATTTTAAAGCCAACAAAATGAGCTTTTACACTAGCTTCATCAATAGTAATTGCATAAGCACTTGAGCCTAAAATCGCAGTAGCGATAATTGAAGAAAATATCTTTTTCATTTTTTGTCCTTTTTTTTAAATTGAACCATTATTATACGATATTTTGTTAATCATTATCATTTCTAATAGAAAATTTTTATTAATTAAAATTTTATATATTTATGCAATTTTTTTAAGGAGAAAAAATGTTAAAACAAATTAAAAAGTTAGCTTTAGTGTTGCTTGTTAGTTCAAACTTATTTGCCTTAAGTGAAGGTGTAGAATACAATGTGCTTGAAAATCCAATTCCAAATTCTGATAATTCTTTAACAGAAATATGGTCTTATCAATGTTCGCATTGTTATTTACACCACAATCACAATACTTTAGGACTAATAAAAGAGCAATTAAAAGATTTAGATATTAGATTAATGATGGTAAAAACTTGGGGAAAATTTGGTCAAGAAATGGCTAATTTACTTGCATACGCACATTATCAAGATGAAAAAAATAAAATTAGTTTGATTGATAAAAATAGCCTATATGATAAAATTAGTAGCGTTTATTTTGTTGAAATGTTTAAAAATAAATCAACTTGGAATAATAATCCTGATGAATTTTATAAATCTGGTCTAAGTATTCTTGGAATTTCAAAGAAAAAATTAGAAAGCTTCTTGCAAAGCCCTGAAGGAAAATATTTGTTAAGCTCAACTGATATTGCAAATGAAATTGCTAATACTTACGGAACTCCAACTTTTATTGTAAATGGAAAATATGTAATCAATTTAGCTTATGCAAAATCTCCACAAATGCTTATAGATATGATAAACGAACTATCTAAAAAATAAGGATTTACTTAGGTAAATCCTAAATATTTCTAATACTTGTATTAAAAAGTAGTGAAATGTTGCATAAAATTATAAAACTATTACAATATTTATCTTATTATTTATCTTGGTTATGCGTAGTTGTTAGTTTGATTGAGCTTTTTATGGGCTTTAATTTTGCTTATTATTTTATATCTGCAATTTTGCTTTCTGCTATTTATGGAAGTATTAAAAAGAGATTAGATGAGATTAGATTTAATAAATACTTTTTAATAATTTTAGCTTTAGTATCTGCTTATAAATACTATGAATTTTTTATAAAAGAGCCAAATGATTTAATAGCAAAAATCATAAATGCTAATAAAACTTGCCTAGAAAATCAAAGATATTGCATAATAAATGAAGTTACTACAAAAGAACTCAACGCTGTATTACTAGATAAAAACAATGATGAAATTCTTAAATATCTAAAAGAATATGGATTTAGAAAAAATGAGAAAAATAATATGCTGTATTTTCAAGATACTATTTATAACAACCCAGTTGATATAGCAATAAAATTGCAAGATAATCAAATAAATAAAATATATTATAAAGCAGATAGAAAATAAATCTACTTTACACAAAATAAGCAAATCCTACTTATATACCTTATAATGAATTTCTTGGATTACTTTATCTTTATAAATTAAAGCTATGAAAATAGTCTTACCAAACACTACATTTTTATAACAAATATTAGCATTTTTATAACACCTTAGCATTTTAAATTCTTTAAAATATTCATAAACTTCATAAGGGCTTTTATCCTTTATATTTTTATTAAGTGCATTGATTAAATTAATATCATCTAATAAAAAATAATCATCAAAATTAATCTTTTTAGCCTTTATAATCTGCATTACAAGTTCATTTGGCTGTTTTAAAAAATAATCATAATATTTATAGGCACAAAATACTAGTAAGATAGCTAAAATAAGTGCTTGGTATTTAATTGTATTTTTACCAACTAATTTATAAATTATGAAAAATAAAATCGCATAAATAATGTCTAAAATAAAATCATTTTTTACATAAAGATTAAATAAAGCATTAGCTAAGGCAATAAACATTATATAAAATGAAAAATATTTTAAAACACTAAAAAATCTATCTTTTAAATATATTTCAAAGTTTTTTAATCTTTTAGAAATTATATAATAAAGCATAAAAGATAGGCTTAAAATTATCAAATAAATTATAAAATCCAAGTGATTATTAAAACTCAATGGATTTATATAGATTAAATAAAACAAAGCTAAAGCTACGAAAAAGAAAAACCAAGCTAGATAAAAAAGTATATTTTTTATAAATACAATAAAATCATTTTTAAAAGCCATATATTCTCGCATTATATTATTTTAGTTTTGAAATAATTTTATTGTAAATATAATTTATTGCAAGAGCTAAATACATATAAAACAAATTAATATTTAAAATAACTTCTTCTGAAAATATTTTATAAAATTGTTGATAATAAGTAATAAAAATAGCAATAGTTAAAAAGAATAAATAAATTGTCTTAACTCTAAAAAAATAACACACAATATGTATTATTAAAGATATAACTAATAAGCTAAAACTAGGAAAAATATTATAAAAAAGATACAATAATGCAACAATAAAAATCAAACTTATATACGCATATTCAATATTGATTTTATGTGAAATTTTATTTTTAAAACTAGCAAAAAACCACATATAAGGTAAAATGAAAAAATGAATAATTGTAAAAATTATGTTGAAAAATATATAGCTATCATTTGAGTTATGTGAAAATGCTTTAGTCAAAAGCCCTAAATCAACAGAATAATAAAGTGATAAATAAAACAAGAATAATAAAAATCTATAAATACTAATCTTCAAATAAGAAAATGGAAAAAACATAGCTTTAAAATAATCAAAATCTATTAAAGCTTTATTCTTGCTATTTAAATTAATAATAACCCAAGATATTAGCATATTAATATAGTTTTTCATTACTTGCCTTTTTTATTAAAATAAATCTTGTATATATTCTATTCCAAGAAATGGCTCGTATTCTATTACAATATATTTCGCTACAATACCATTGTCCGTTTCATTACTAACGAATGTTATATCATAATATTGACCTTTTATAATCTTCTTGCAAGAATAAACATTATTTTTAAATTTAATTTGTTTAAATCCACTATCTTCAAAATATTTTTTAGTATTATCTCTTATTTTTGTATTAACATAATCAAATAAATCTAAATCATTTTTTATCACATAGATATATCCGCCTTTCTTTCCATCTGTAAAATACCCTTTATTAGAACTTATAATCATTTTTATTAATTCATTTGGTTCTTTTATATGTGTTATATAAAATTGTGAAATTATTAGCAAAGTTGATAAAGTAATAAAAATATATAAAACTTTTTTAGAAGGTTTATAATCTCTTATAATCATTGATGTTAACAAATAAAGAAAAGCAAAAACTATCGTGCAAAGCAATAATATATCATTACAAACATTGATATAAATTAAAGATACAAGATGTATAAAAAAAATTATAAATAAAGCAAGAAAAATATTTTTCAAAATACCTATGATAAGTTTTAAAATATTAAAAATGTTACCAATACATTTCATAGTTTTACCTTTTTTGCTTGAATAGTATTTAAAATACATAAAAGACAATTAAAATTCTAATTTTTATTAATATAATTTATTTTATATTAAAATCTTCTCATTAAAAAGCTTGATATTTTTATAAAAGGATTTAAATGTTTTTAAAAGAGTTTTATTAACCCTAGCTTAGGTATTAATTAAGCTAGAGTTATTTGGAATTTTATTCCCATTCTATAGTTGCAGGTGGCTTACTAGAAATATCATAAACTACTCTATTAATTCCATTAACTTCGTTTATAATTCTTCTACTTACATTCTCTAATAATTCATAAGGTAAATGAGAAAATGTAGCTGTCATACCATCACTTGCATCAACTGCTCTTAAAGCTATTGCATTATCATAGGTTCTATTATCACCCATTACTCCAACGCTTCTTACATTTAACAATACGCAAAATGCTTGCCAAGTTTTATCATAATAACCATTTGCTTTAAGTTCTTGAATGAAAATATCATCAGCTTCTTTTAAGATATTTAGGCTTTCTTCATTTACTTCACCCATAATTCTAATTGCAAGTCCTGGACCTGGGAAAGGATGGCGATATACTAAGTCTTTAGTAAGACCTAATTCAAGTCCAAGCAATCTTACTTCGTCTTTAAATATTTCTTTTAAAGGTTCAACTAATTTTAAATTCATCTTTTCAGGTAAGCCACCTACATTGTGATGGCTCTTAATTGTTTTTGAGCTACCTACAACGCTACTTTCAATAATATCAGTATATAAAGTGCCTTGAGCTAAAAATTCAACACCTTCTTGTTTTTTTGCAAAATCTTCAAATATTTCAATAAAGGTATTTCCGATAATTTTACGCTTAGTTTCTGGGTCTGTTACACCTTTTAATTTTTTTAAGAAAATTTCTCTTGCATCAATTGTATTTAATTCTATTCCGAATTTTAATTTAAGCATACTTTCTACTTGCTCTTTTTCATTTTTTCTAAGTAATCCAGTATCAACAAAAACTAAAATAGTTTGTTCTTTAATAGCACTAGCAAGCAATGCAGCCACAACGCTACTATCTACACCACCACTAATTGCACAAAGAACTTTTTTATCTCCAACTTGCTCTTTAATCTTTTCAATTTGTGTCTTAGCAAATGAACCCATATTCCAAACGCTTTCGCAATTGCAAACATATTTTGCAAAGTTTTTAAGAATATTTTTACCAAATTCGCTATGTTGAACTTCAGGATGAAATTGTAAGGCATACATTTTTTTCTCATCATTACCATATACGCAAAATGGACTATTATCGCTAACAGCAATAGTTTTAAATCCTGCTGGTAAATTCTCAACCTTATCAGAATGGCTCATCCAAACCACTTGAGATTTAGGTAAGTTTTTAAATAAACAACTATCTTCTTGAATGCTAATTTTAGCTTTACCATATTCTTTATGTCCTGCAGGTGCAACAACTGCTCCAAAGTGATGAGCCATTAACTGCATTCCATAACAAATCCCTAAAATCGGCAAACCTAAATCAAAAATTTCTTTATCGCAAAAATAAGCATCATTTGCATAAACACTAGCAGGACCACCACTTAAAATAATACCTTTAGGCTCATAATTTTTAATATCATTTGCACTAATATTAAATGGTAAAATAAGTGTATAAACTCCTTGCTCTCTAAGTCTTCTAGCAATAAGTTGGGTGTATTGCGACCCAAAGTCAAGCACTAAAATATCTGCTTTTTCCATCAATTTCCTTTCCTAATATAAATCAAAATACTCAAATTGTAACCACCAAACAATAACACTTAGAACATAACCTAATAAAACAGTCCAAGCGTATTTCATATGTGAGCTAAAGGTATAAATTCCACGCATTTTACCCATTACTCCAACCCCAGCAGCAGAACCAAAACTAATTAATGAACCACCTATTCCAGCTGTTAAGGTTACCAAAAGCCAATCATCTATATTCATATTTGGATTTGCCTTTAAAACTGCACTCATAACAGGCACATTATCAACTACTGCACTTAAAAATCCAACTCCAATATTTGTGCTCATAACTCCAGCAAAATCATATAATCTTGAAGCATAAGCTAACCAACCTGCAAAATGAAGTGCTCCAACAGCTGCTAAAATACCGAAGAAAAATAACAATGTATCCATTTCAATTTTAGTCATATAAGCAAATATATTTATATCTCTTTTACCACGAGCGACATTAAATCTATAAGTATAAAGGCTTAAAAGTGATAAACCAAACATCATTCCCCACATAGCAGGTAAACCAAATAATGAGTGCATTAAAACTGCGCTAAGAATTGTTAAAGCACCTAATAAAATAATGATTTTCCCACCATCTTTAATATGTTCAATTTTTAAAGATTTCTCATCAAAACTAGGCTTTACATTTGGAACGAATTTGCTTAATAAAAATGCAGTTAGCCACCAACCAAGGAAACTAGCAGGAAATAATGCGAAAAAATCTATAAAAGGACTTTTACCAGCAGTCCAAACCATAAGAGTTGTAATATCTCCAAAAGGACTCCAAGCTCCACCTGCATTTGCAGCTACAACTATATTTATAGCACCAGGAACTAAAAATTCCTTTTTTTGATTATCAATTGTAAGTAAAACGGTTGAAAGAATTAAAGCTGTAGTTAAATTATCAGCAACAGGAGATATGAAAAATGCTAAAAGTCCAGTTAGCCAAAATAATTTTCTATAAGTATATCCCTTTGTTACAAGCTTATATTTTAAGGTATTAAATACATTACGCTCAATTAAAGCTTCAATATAAGTCATAGCAACCATTAAGAAAAACACTATTTCAGCAATCTCTTCTATTAAGTCTTTTACTTCGTGTTCTAATGGCTCTGTGCTTTTTCCGTTTATGCACAAATATAGCCCTAAAATAATAAACATTAAAGTCCCGATAAATATTGCAGGTTTTGTCTTGTTTATATGATATTTATCTTCAGCTGCGATAAAATAGTAACCGATGATAAATATCACTAAGCATAAAATTCCCGCCCATGAAAATGTAATTTCCATAAAAGCTCCTTTTTAAAAAATGATAGATATTATTTACTCTAATTCAACGAAGGGTAATTTTTGCGTTTGCATTGACTTGTTATTATAATAACTTGGGTCGCTTTTATACCCACAAGCAGAAAACAACAAGGTAGCAAGTAAAACAATATGGTGGAATTTAAAAACATTGAAAATATTCATAATATTCTTTCTTCTCATAATAAAAACCTTTTATTTTTAAAGATTAATAAGCAATTAAAATTATTTATTTTAAGTATGCCACCTGACCTTAAATATAAATTAACTCAAAAAGGTGTAGTTTGTGATGTATTTAAAAAATATAATAAAAATTGCTTTAGGATTAGAGTTTATCATCCGACTTTAGCACAAGATTTAAGAAATGATTCAACTATAAAAACATTAAAAGAACATATTAAAATATATAAAAGAATTAATCCAAAAGACGCTGCTATTTTAAATCTATTTGAAGAAGAAATTATAATTAATTCCAATGCTATTTTAAAAGCATATATTGATTATGAGAAATCAAAACAACCAAAAATATTTTTAAAAGACTTAATGTGTGAGAATTTTCAAAATCTAGCGATATATGAAGAACAAAAAATATTAATAAATAATCTAAAAGAAAGTATCAAAAAAACAAATGCAAAAATCAAATCTCTTAGACAAAATTAAATCATTACCAAATTCTTCTGGAGTTTATAGATATTATCATAATAATACCTTGCTTTATGTAGGTAAAGCAAAAGATTTAAAAAAAAGAGTTAAAAGCTATTTTGCCTTTACTCCAAGCCTTAGAGCAAATCCTAAAAACTCTCCTAGAATTATAAAATTAATTGAAGAAGCAAATAATTTAGAATATACCGCTACAAATAGTGAATTAGACGCACTGATTTTAGAAAATTCATTAATTAAACAAATGCGACCAAAATATAATATTTTATTAAGAGATGATAAGACTTATCCATATATTTGCTGTGATTTAAAAGAAGCTTATCCAAGATTTGAGATAACTAGAAAGGTTAAAAAAGACCCACTGACTAAATATTATGGGCCTTATGCTAGTGGGGCTAAGGATTTATTAGAAGCATTGTATTTATGTTATCCATTAAGACAAATGAAAAGCTGTAAAAAAAGATGTATATTTTATGATATGTCAAGATGTTTAGCTCCTTGTGAGTTTAGCGTTAAAGATGAATATGAAAATATCTTAAAACAAGCCCTACAAGCTCTAAAAAATCCAAAACAAATGCTACAAACTTTAAATGAAAAAATGTTTAGATATGCTGATAATGAAAACTACGAAGAAGCGGCAAAAATAAGAGATATGATAAATCATATAAAGAATTTAAATCAAGAAATTGAAGTGGATTTAGCAAAAGATGTTAGTTTTGATGTATTTGCAATAACCAATAATAATGAATTCTTATCAAGCACTAGATTAGTGATAAATCACGGAAAAGTAATAAGCGTAATAAATGAAAAAATATCTAATAAAGAAGGTGATTTTTTAACCCAATTAATACTAGCAAATTATAAAGAAGGAATAATTCCTATTAATATTTATATAGAAAATCACAATGAAAATATAGAACTCTTAGAAGAATACTTAAGCAATCTTGCAAATCATAAAGTAAATATAAAAATAGCAAAAACTTTAGAGATAAAAAAACTAATTCAATTAGCTAAAAACAATGCTTTAATAAATCTTGAAAAGACTGAAAATAATATAGCAAATAAATTAAAAAGCTTTTTTAATCTTAGCAATGCTCCTTATAATATTGAAGTATTTGATAATTCACATTTTCAAGGTCAAGCAATAATCGGAGCTTTAATTAGTTATGATGTGTTTTCTAATAGTTTTAATAAAAATAATTATAAAAGATTTAATCTTACTAGCAATAACGATTATGAACAAATGAGAGAAATGCTTACTAGAAGGATAAATTCTTTTGATAAATCAGTTTGTCCTGATTTATGGATTATAGATGGTGGAAAGGCTTTATTAGATTTAGCAAACGAGCTTTTAGCTCAAAACGAAATCAATTTAGATGTAATTGCAATTTCTAAAGAAAAATTAAATCATTTAGCACATAGAGCAAAAGGTGCTGCTAGGGATAAAATACATTTTAAGGATAAAGAATTTAATCTTAAAACAAGTGATGAAATATTGCAATTTATTCAAAAACTAAGAGATGAAGCGCATAGATTTGCAATTACTTGCCATCAAAACGCAAAAAGAAAACAAGATATAAAATCATCAAAATTAGAGCAAATTGGAATTTCAAAAGCTAGTATCGTAAAATTATTAAAATACTTTGAAAATTATGAAAATATATACAATGCAAGTTATGATGAAATAGCAAAAGTAACAAATAAAAATGTAGCAACGAAAATTAGCCAAATTATTAAGTAATCATTTAATTTAATAGACATAATTATGCTCTAAATTATATAAAGGATTGTTGTGTTCCCAAGCTTGTTTAATATATTATTATGTGCTATTTTAATAGCAAGTTTATTTATAGAAAACCTATTAAATCAAACAATTTTTACAATTATTCTAGCAATAATTTTGATATTTAATGCTGTTAGTTTTATGGCTGCATTAATTAGAAAAAAAAGTGCTAACCAAAAAATAAATATTTTAAAAGAAATTTTAAAAAGTTTAGGTGCTAATAGCGATAACTTAGATTTGAATAAGAATTTAAGATTAATCGTTGATGAGGTTGGTAAAATCAAACAAAAAATGATGGCGTTACAAAACCACAATGATTTTTTACAAAAGCATTTAACCGATAATGCAAAAAAATTAAAGAATATAAATGCCGTGTTATCTTATACAAATGATAAGAATTTAAATCAAATTAAAGAATTAATAGAAAAGCATAATGAAGATAATATTCAAAATATATACTCTTTAACAAAAACTACAATTACATACGAAACTAATTACGATAATTTTGATAATGAGTTAAATCCTAATTTTGCAAGTGCAAAAATAGCTATTTTAAATAATGATTTATTAGAAAACTTTTTGCTAGAAACATTACTAAATCAATACGGAATTAGTGTTGATTTTTATACAAAAATTAATGATTTTTCAAATTATGCCTGCGTTATAGCTGATGAAAATTTTAATTATAAAGAAAAAAATACAATTATCTTAAGTGAAAATTGCAATAAAGATAGTTTTTTAAAAAGACCTTTTAATAAAAATAAATTAAAAAATATTTTAGTAACAATACTAAATGATTATAAGAGTGATATGAATACAACAAATTATCAAAACGATGTATTAATATTGCTTAGTTCTGATATGCAAAGTGATTATTTATATCATATCGCAAATAAACACGCAAAATTGAATAAAAAAGTAGATAGTATAAGTTCATTTAAAGATGAACTAAAAAATAATTATAAAATCATTGCCATTGGATATGAGGCTATTTTATTTGATTATGAAAGTTTAGTTAGCAATATTAATCAAGTAAAAAGCGAAAATCCAAATACTTTTATAATGTTATTTTTAGGCAATAAACACGCTAAAAAGAATTTAGATTTTGCAGATTTGATTATTAAAGATGCTACAGAAACACAAATTGCAGAAGTAATGAAGAAATATTTATGATTAGATACTTGCTTTTTAAATACCTAAGATTTGATAAATCAATGCCATTTATTATGATTACTAAGCTACTTGCTTTTATCGGAGTAGCTTTAGGAGTTTGTGTTTTAATAATAACTATGGCAGTAATGAATGGAATGAATAAAAGCTTTATTGATAAATTACTTACTATGAATTATCCAATTACTTTATATCCTAAAACCACATTAATTGATGAAGAATTAATAAATGAATTAAGTAAAAATTATAAAATCAGTCCTTTTATTCAAACACAAGCCGCTATTAAATATGGTAATGAAATGAGAGGTGCTATAATTTTTGGGATTGATTTTGAAAAAGAAAAAGAAGTAAATAAAATTTTTAAAGATTATTATTTAAATTCTAATTTGAAATTTCCTGCAATTTTAGGCAATTTACTAGCTTCAAGATTAGAAGTTAATAAAGAAGATAAAATACATATAATTTTTACAAATCTTAATGCAAATGCTTTTAGTATTACACCTAATATAAAAAGTTTTTATGTAAATAATACTTTTCATTCAGGTCTAAATGCTTATGATTCATCATATGTATATGTAGATATTAAAGATTTACAAAAGGTATTAAAAAATAATGAGATTACAGGCATTCATATAGATACTAATAATGCTAAAGAAGAGATTTTAAAACTTAAAGAAAAATATAAAGATAATTATTATTTTATTGGTTGGTGGGAACAAAATGGCAATATTTTAAGTGCTATTGATTTAGAAAAAAAAGCATTATTTTTTATACTAATGATGATTGTAATTATTGCTAGTTTAAATATAATAACTTCATTATTTATGATAGTTTTAAATAGAAGAAGTGAAATAGCCCTACTTTTAGCATTGGGTGCAAGTAAAAGTGAGATTAAAAAATCATTTTTTGCTATTGGTTGTTTTATAGGTTTTACTGGTATTATTTTTGGAATTTTATTAGGATTTTTTGGACTTTGGATTTTAGATACATTTGATATTATTTCTTTACCAGCTGATGTTTATGGTAGTTCAAAATTACCTATTAACTTAAGTATAAGTGATTTTTGCTTTATTATTTTAGGTGCTAGTTTAGTAGTTGTATTATCATCTATTTATCCAGCCTATAAAGCAAGCAAAATTAATGTATTAAAAACTTTAAGAAATGATTAAAAGGAGCAACATGCAAATTTTTAAAAAAGAAGATATGAGAAAAGTTATTGATTTTTTTACAGCAAATATTTATAGATATTTTTATGATATAGATTTTGAATTTTGTCTTGCGTATATCAAAAGCCCAGATGAAGAGCATAGAAAAGTAATTGCTAGTATTTTAAGAAAAACAGATTGTGTGTTTGAGTTAAATAGTGGGATAATAATATTATTTTCTGGAACAAGCAAGGAAAAAACTCAAATTCTAAGTAATGAAATATATGATTTTTTAAACACAAAAGCAAGAGATTGTGTAGCTTTTTATCCTTATGATGGAGATAATTTTGATGATTTGATGATAAGACTTAATAATCTTACTACAAAAAACTATAAAGTAAATATTTTAGATGAATCAAACCAAGCACATAATTGATTTATTAAAGCAAGGAAGAAATGTATTTTTAACAGGTGGTGCAGGAGTTGGAAAATCCTACACCATAGAAAAAATCATAAAAAGTGAAGCTTTTAAAACAATAGTCTTAGCTAGTACTGCACTTGCTGCTATTAATATTGGCGGAGACACCGTTCATAGGTTTTTTAAATTACGCCTAGCTAAAAACATTAATGAATTAAAAACAAGCAAAGATGATTTAATTGCCTTAAACAAGTCTTTAACAAATATTGATTTGATAATAATTGATGAAATTTCAATGATTAGTAGTGATGTTTTTGATATGATTTATTCAAGGCTTTTTGGATATAGCAATATAAAATTATTAATAGTTGGAGATTTTTATCAACTTGAGCCTGTAAAATCTGATGGAAATTATGCTTTTTGCTCTAAATACTGGAATGAGTGCAATTTTAAAGTAATTGAGCTAATTACCCAACACAGAATGGAAGATAAGGAATTTTATGAAAACTTAAGAAGTGTTAGGATTGGTAATATAACTAATACTTGCATAGAGTATTTTAAAAAATACAAAATTCAAGATGATATAAATAATTATGATGATTATACAATTATTTGTGGGACTAACGAAGAAGCAAAGAATATAAATAATGCTAAACTTAAAAAAATTGATGATGAAGAATATGTTTTTAACTCAAGTATTAAAAAAAATACAGAATTAAACGAAGAACAAGAAAAAGAATTTAAACAATGGCTAAAAGCTCAACCAATTGAAGAAGAATTTATTTTTAAAATTGGAGCTAAAGTTATTTTTACTTATAATTCTGATAATTATTACAATGGAATGCAAGGAGAAATAATTGCGTGGGATAAAAGCGAACAAGAGCTAAAAATTAAATCTAATAGAATGATTTATTCTGTTTATCCTAAAGAATTTTTATATTTTAACGACCCTGAAATAGCTGCTAGTTATAGAATTAATCCAAGTTTGATTGATGCTAAGCCTGATGCTATATTAAAAGCATTTCCACTAAAATTATCATATGCTATTACCATACATAAAAGTCAAGGAATGAGTATTGATAAACTAATTTGCAAATGCGATAGAATTTTTGCACAAGGTCAGCTATATGTTGCATTATCAAGAAGTTCAAATCCTAATAATTTTAAAATTATTTTTAATGGAAGTGACAAATCGTATGAGAATTTGTTTAGATTAAAAGCAAAGACAAATCAAGTAGTAAAGACATTTTATCAATTTTGCGATAAGGAACAATTATGAAAAAAATAATGCTAATATTTTTTAGTATTTTTGCATTTGCAAATAGTATAGAAATTAATAATTTTGAGACCGATTTGTATTCAAAATCAAACGGGCTTAAAAAAATTACTTTAAGTTTAAAAATCATAGGAGATAATGTTAATAACGAAAATGATTATATACAAGATAGTATTAATATGGTGATTTCTAGCTATTATTACGAAGATTTATTTACAGAACTTGGTAAGGAAAATCTCAAAAAAACCATAATAAAATACGCAGGTAAAAAATACTCTGTAAATATTGATGATATATTAATCATAAATCTAAAAAGCAAAGATAGTGCAGAAGCAATAAAGGAGATATTAAAAGACGCAAATTTAATATAAAAATTAATAAATAAGTTCATAAATTTTAGAACTTATTTAAAATTATTATCATAAATTATTAGCTAAATCTTTATCTTGAGAGTATTTAATATAACCCAAAACAAAAGCTAAAATAATTATTAAAATTACGAAAAATAAAATATTTAAAAAAGAATTTAAAAAAACAATAGGAAATTTAATAAACAAAAAGCTCATATAATTAGTAAAAAAAGCTTCGTAAAAATCCACACATAAAAAATACAATAAAATAGCTGGCAATAAGCCTATTTTAAACATAGAAAAAATCTGATTTTTATTTTGTATATTTTTATATTCTATTTTTAAAAATTGTTGATAGGCTAGTTTGATTAAATACATAAATACAAATGATAAAAGAATTTGAATTGAAACATTTGAAGCAATATAATCAGACAAATATTTAAAAAACATCAAAAAAGACATATAAGAAATGATATATCCATCAATCTTAGAAATAACCTTTAGCATAATTTTTCCTTTTAATAGAATTTAAAATAAGAATTTTAAATTCTTATTTTAAATCTTATCTTACTGATATTTTATCAAATCATTAAACCCAGCTTCACTAAAGCCTTTTAGTCTTAATTGGCAAGATTCACATTTACCACAAGCTAAATCATTACTATCATAACAACTATAACTAAGCTCTAAAGGTGCTTTTAGGCTCATTCCAAGTTTTACTATTTCTGATTTTTTTAGCTTGATTAAAGGAGTAATTATTTTAATATCTTCTCCACTACCTTCTTTTATAAACGAAGCGGTTTTTTCAACGAAACCTAAAGTAGTATCAGGATAATTGCTAGAATCCTCACTAACTAAGCCTGTATAAATTGCACTAGCATTAAATCTTTGTGCAACAGCAGCAGCAATACTATAAAAAATCCCATTTCTAAAAGGCACATAAGTATTTGGCAATTCACCATTTTTACCTAATTCATCTTTTGGAATTTCTAAACTCATATCAGTTAAACTAGAGCCGCCAATTTGTTTGAAAAAATCCATATCCACAACTAATTTTTCTATATTATAAAACTTGCAAATTTCATTAAAAGCTTGTAATTCTCTTTGCTCTGTTCTTTGACTATAATTAAAATGAAGGGCTATTACTTTATAGCCTTCATTTATAGCACAAGCAGTGCTAACGCAGCTATCTAGCCCTCCACTTAAAATACTTATAGCGATTTTACTCACTTATATTCCTTTACAAATTCTGCGATTTTTTCTATACCTTCTATGATATTTTCCATTGAAGTTGCATAAGAAATTCTAAAATACCCACTCATTCCAAATCCACTTCCTGGCACGCAAGCTACTTTTTTATCATCTAAAAGCTTAGCACAAAACTCAACATCATCAGGATTAATACTAGAGCAATCAATAAATAAATAAAACGCCCCGCTAGGTTTTACGCTTAATTTAAGCCCATTAATGCTATTAATCATTTTACAAGCCTTATCTCTTCTTTTTTTGAATTCTTTTTTCATCATCTCAATATCTTTATCAATCTCTCCAACTAAAGCAGGAACTGCAGCAGCTTGAGTTATGCTACAAATATTACTTGTGCATTGACCTTGAAGATTTTTCATTAATTTATTTAATTCTTTATTTTTACTAGCACTATAACCAAATCTATATCCTGGCATTGCAGCACATTTGCTAAGTCCATTTATTGTAACCGTGCGTTTTAGTGCATCTTCGCTTAAACTTGCAAACGCTACAAATTCTCCATCATAAACTAATTTTTCATACATTTCATCAGCTAATACAACAATACTAGTGCCTTCTAAAACTTTAGCTAATGCCATTAATTCATCTTTTGAATATAAAGCTCCACTAGGATTACTAGGATTATTTAATATTAATATTTTCGTCTTAGGTGTAATTGCAGCTTTTAATTCATCAGCACTGATTTTAAAATCTTTTTTAGGAGTTACAATCACAGGAACTCCACCTGAATACTTAACTTGTTCTGGATAAGTTACCCAATAAGGAGCTGGGATTATTACTTCATCACCATCACAAACAAGTGCTTGAATTGCATTAAACAAACTATGTTTAGCTCCAACATTTGCTATTACTTCACTTATCTCATAATCTAAATTATGGTCTTTTTTAAGCTTAGTGCAAATTGCTTTTAAAACTTCAGTAGTTCCAGATACTGGAGTGTATTTTCCGCATCCATCATTTATCGCTTTAATAGCTGCATTTTTTACAACTTGCGGAGTATCAAAATCAGGCTCTCCTGCACTAAAACTAATAACTCTTACACCTTGTTCTTTTAGTAATTTTGCTTTAGCTGTAATTGCTAAAGTTATTGATTCTTCTAAACCTTTAATTTTTTCTGAAAATTGCATATTCTCTCCTTTTAAATTTTCTTTAAATATCCATTATCGTGCATAAATATGAAAAGCTCACCTAAAATATGTTTTTTAGTTTTTTCATTTATTAATTCCGAAGAATTTATTTTATCTTGAATTTTTTCATCAATTTCACGAATATCGTAGTCTAAATCTTCTAAAATATCCCTAATTGATTGACTTTCAATAATACTTTCAATCTCATAACCTTTATCATCAATATCAATACTAACTTGAGTTGGATGGGTAAATAAATTATGCTTCATTCCTAATACTTCTTGATAAGCACCAACTAAGAAAAATCCTAAGAAATAATCTTCTTGTTCTACATCAACATCGTGTAAAAATAAAGGACGCTTAGCAGCATCAAATGATATTTCTCCATCACTATCACAAGTTATATCCCAAATACTAGCTGATCTTGTTGGTTGAGTATCTAATCTATCAAGTGGCATTATAGGAAATTCTTGCCCTAAGCCCCAAAAATCTGGCAAACTTTGAAACATTGAAAAATTGACCAAATATCTTTCTTGAACTTCTTTTTGAGTTCTTAATAAATGTTTTGGACTTAGCATAGAAACTGCTTTTTTACCTATTAGATGAACCAATATTTCGGCATTTGAGCGGTCTTGTAAATCTACATATCCTAAGTCAAATAAGGTTAAAATACTATCTAAATGGTCATAACTATCGTGCATATATTCTACTGCATTGCTTGGCTTTATATTTTTGTATAAATCGCATAATTCATCTATTAATTGCGGGTTTTTTTCTTTTAACTGCATTTTGCTTTCTGAATATTCTTGAGAAAATAGTTCAAGAACAGGTGCTACTAATACTGCGTGAGAACCGCTTACAAAACGACCACTTTCTATATAAATATTTGGCTCTATTTCTTGTTTTTGTGCTGCAAGAGTTTTTAGAATAAATACAATATCATTTGCATATTCACTTAAAGTATAGTTTCTTTGAGAAGTCTTTTGAAATTGTGAATACTCAATTGCTAAACCACCACCAATATCAATATTTTCAAGGTTATTTGCACCCATTTTGCGTAATTCAAAATAAATATTTCCTGCTTCGCTTAAAGCTTTTTTTAAAGGATGTATTTCATTAATTTGTGAGCCTATATGAAAATGTATCATAGTAAAACAATCTAATAAATCATTTTCTTTTAAAAGCCCTACTGCTTCTATTAATTCAGTTGATGTTAGACCAAATTTTGAATTAATCCCACCACTTTTAGCCCAAGTGCCACTACCTAAAGAATGTAGCCTTACTCTAAGACCGATTTTTGGTTTTATCCCAAAACGCTCTTTTGCTGTTTTGATAATTACTTCAAGCTCATTAATACCTTCAATAGTTAAAGTTATGTTATGCCCCATTTCAGCAGCGATAAAGCCCATTGTTATTAGTTCTTTATCTTTAAAGCCATTAACAGTTATTGGAGCATTTTCGTTGTTATAAGCCATAGCTAATAATAATTCTCCTTTACTACCAGCTTCAAGACCATAATTTAGATTTTTACCAAGTTTTACAAGACTTTTTACAAAACCAGGAAATTGATTGACTTTTAGTGGATAAACAGCATTAAAACTACCACGATAATCAAATTCTTTAATGGCATTATTAAAATTTATATAGATTTGTTCTATTTGTTTTTTAATTAAATGATTAAATCTTAAAATTATAGGACCTTTATATCCATCATCTAAAAGAGTATTTACTATATCAATAATGGCAGGTTCGCTTCCATATTTTAAACATACCTTGCCATTTTTAATGATAAAATTATCATCTCCCCAAATATCTATGCCATAATCATTCATAAAATTTCCTTTAATTCATCGTATTTTATACTTTTTTGTTCGCCACTTTCTAAATCTTTAAAAAATACTTCATTTTTACTAGCTTCATCACTACCAATTGCAATAAAGTATTTATAGTTTTGTTTATTCGCTATATTTAAATGTTTCGCTAATTTTTTTGCTTCGTAATTTAGATTAATTGTTTTTCCGTTTTCTCTTAAATTATCAACTAATTTATAAGCAATTGGCAATAATTCTTCATCTAATATACAAAAATAAGTATTTTGTAATTTTTGCTCTATATTTTTACTTCTTAAAATATCCATAACACGCTCAACACCCATAGCAAATCCAACGCCATAGCTTTTAGCTCCGCCTAAATACTCAACCAAATAATCATATCTTCCACCACCAGCTATTGCAGCCTTTGCACCTATTTCGCTACTTTCAAACTCAAATGCTGTTTTTGAATAATAATCAAGCCCGCGAACCAATCTTTCATCAATTACAAAACTAATCTCATTATCTTTTAAAATCTCTTGTAATTTAATAAAATCAGCCCTACTCTCATCATCTAAAAACTCACTTAATTTAGGAGCGTTTATTAAGTGTTTAGCACATTCATCGTTTTTACAATCTAATACTCTAATAACATTAGTTTGTGTTCTTTTAGCACAATCAGCACAGAATTTAAAACCAGAACTATTTTCAATGTTTGCAATATATTCTCTTAATGCTTTTCTATAGTTTTGAAGGCATTCAGGCGAGCCTAAAGAATTGATTTTTAAAGTATAATTAATATCAAGTTTTTTAAAGATTTTAGCAAGTATCATAATCACACTAGCGTCTTCATAAACATTAGCTATATTAAAACACTCTAAGCCAAATTGATGAAATTCTCTATAACGACCTCTTTGTGGTTTTTCATAGCGAAACATTGAGCCGTGATAAAACCATCTTTTAACAACTCCAGCTTTATCCATCTTATGTTCAATAAAAGCTCTTACAACCCCAGCAGTTCCTTCAGGTCTAAGACATACACTATCCCCGCTTTTATCTAAAAACTCATACATTTCTTTACCAACTATATCGCTACTTTCTCCTACGCTTCTTTTAAAAAGCGGAGTAACTTCTAAATGTGGCACTTCAATATAGCTATAACCATAAGTTTTTGCTACTTCTTCACAAGTTTTTATAATCTTTTCGTAAATTAACGCATCATCATCTAATAAATCATTCATTCCTTTAATTGCATGTATCATTTATATACTCCTTAATCATTGTATTTATTTTATCTATACTAAGACTTGCATCTATTGTAAAAACTTTTAAATTTAAAGCCTTAAAAATCGCTTCATAATTTTCTTGAACTTTTAAAAAATATTCTACGCCTTTTTGCTCTATTTTATCAAGGCTTTTATTATTTAATCTACTTTCTAATAATTCCTTACTGCCTTTAAAAAATATTATATGATTAGGTAAAACATTATTAGTTGCAAATAAATTAAAATCCAATAATTGTTTGTAATCACTATCAACTTCATAAGCTAAATGAGAAAACAAACTCCTATCAGCTATAATAAATTCTTTAGTAAAATCAATTTTTGAAAATAATTCAGCCCTATCAGCTAAAAACAAAAACATTCTAGCCTTTTTACTCATTTCTTCATTTAAAATCAATTCTCTTAATTTTATTCCTAAAGTAGTTTCGCCTGGTTCTTTTACAAAAATCGGCTGGAATTTAAAATAAGAATTTGGTAATTCTTGTAAAAGCTTAATTTGAGTGCTTTTGCCTAGAGTATCAATTCCTTCAAAAGCGTAATAATTCATTTTAAATCCTTTAAAATACTAGATGGAACTAATTTTGAAATATCTCCACCATGAGCTTTAATGCTTCTTACAATTGAGCTTGAAATAAAGGCATTTTTAAGGCTTGGCATTAAATAAATAGTGTCTATTTCTTCGTTTAATTCAGCATTTGCATAGTGCATTTGTAACTCGTATTCAAAATCACTCACAGCCCTTAAACCCCTTACAATGGTATATATTTTTTGCTCTTTTGCAAAATCTACTAATAAATTGTCAAACCCTATTACTTCTACATTCAATCCATTTGTTGCATTTTTTACTAAATTAATCCTAGTTTCTAAATCATAATCAGGCTTTTTTTTATCATTTTTAGCAACTGCTATTATTAATTTATCAAAAATTTTTAAAGCCCTTTTTATTACATCTAAATGCCCATTTGTTATCGGATCAAATGTGCCTGGATAAATTGCTTTTTTCATTCGCTTTTCCATCTTTTAAATTTTTTATATTCAACTCCAAGCAAATCACACCATTTACCTATTACAAATTCTTTAAAAGAACTCTTAGAATATTTAGCGTAAATTGCAGGGGCTATTATACAGCCTAATTTATTTAATTTTAAAATATTTTTAAGCATTAATTCATTTAATGGCATTTCTCTTGGAGCTATTATGATTTTTCTATTTTCTTTAAGATTTACGGTAAAACTTCTTAGAATTAAAGTATCACTAAAACCATAACTAGCCTTTGCTAAAAAATCACTACTAGCATAATAAAACGCTGCATCAAGCTTAAAACTCCCACTTGATACAGGTGCAGCTAAATCATCATTTTTTAAAAGAGTAATATTTGTATTTTTAATGTATTTTTTCAATTTTTTATTATTTTCTTCTTTTAAAACCTTTAAAGCACCTTTACTAAGGATTAAATATACTTCATTTTCTTTGCTTAATACCTTAGCTAATTTTAAAGCCAAATTAACTCCACTAGCTCCATTAATCGCTACTAAAAATCTCATTTTATTAAGACCTGTTTTTCATTAATTATTTCGCCAGTTAGATTGTGTCCTTGAGTGTTTTTAAGGCGAATTCTTTGACCTTTTACTCCACTTTGCAAGGCTATTAAATCAACAAACACACTTAAATCTCCATCATCTAAAATCCCAACTACACTATCATCTTTATTAATTAAATAATTTGGCATTAGCATAGAGGTTTTTATAATACTACCTGCTCTTGCTTTGCTTTTAAACTTAATACTATTATCAAGTGTTCTTAAAGCATTATAAGGTAATTTTGAAAAATCAATTTTTTCACTTTTTAAATCAAATAGCCCTATTTCTTCATCTTTTAAAACATCTTTTTTTAAAACATAAACCTTAGTAAGAGCTTGTAATTTAAAAGATATTTGCATATCTTTATCATTGCAATTTGCTTTAAAAAATCCTTGTTTGCTAAGATTTGGATATGTAATAATTTTGCAATTATTAATATTAGGATTAAAACTAAGACTTTTTATTTCTAAAAATTCATCTTGTTTTTTCCAATGTTTTAATAATTCATCGCTTAAATTATTAGCAAACAAAACCCCACTTAATACAAATAAACTAAATACTTTGTTCATAAACTCTTACTTTATCGTTTTGTTTAATATCACAATCAATAGGACAAATTATGTAATGAGTGCATTTATTTAATGGAGTAATTTGTCCGCTACTAAGTTTTGCATTATTAAACGGAACAAAAGTATCATTTATAATATTTCCAATAACTACATTTTCTTTATTATTTTTAATCTTTAAATCCATTGATATAGGATATAAAAAGCTTGGCTTTTCATATATAATTCCTTGCATTTTATAAATTAAAGCTCTTGCATAAATTAAAGCCCCAATATAAGCGCTCATAGGATTACCCGGTAAAACCAAAATATATTTATTATCTTTAAAATATAAGCTAACAGGACCTGCAGGTTTCATTTTTACCTTAGTAAAAATAGGTTTAAAACCTAGTTCATCTAAAGCTTTTTTGATAAAGTCAGCATCACCTACACTTGCAGCTCCGATACTTACAACTAAATCAAAATTATCTAAAGCACCTTTTAAAGAATTTAAAACAAACTCATATTCATCTTTTAAAACCCCTAAATAATAAGGTTTAGAAAAACTCTTAAAAGCAGAATAAATTCCATAAGCATTAGAATTATAAACACCAAATCCATTTGAATAAGGCTCAATAATCTCAAGACCACTTGCAAAAATACCAACTTTTATTTCTTTAATAACTTCAATATTAAAAACTCCATTACTAGCTAAAATCATAATAATCTCATCAGTAATTACGCCTTTTTTGATAATCAATTCGCCTTTTTTGTATTCTTCGCCTTCATATCTTATAGCTTCACCTACTTTTAAATTATCACTTGTAGCATACATTAAATCATCTTTAATAATAGAGTTTTCAACCATTAAAACACTATCAGCACCCTTTGGCACTCTTGCACCTGTCATAATCTTTACACATTCGCCACTTTTAATCTCGCATTCACTCATATCTCCTGCAAAAATAGTCTTTAAAACTTTAAGACCATTTTTAAACTCACTAGCCTTTAAAGCATAGCCATCCATTGCAGAATTTGTAAATAAAGGAGCGTTACATTTAGCATAAAAATCATTCGCTAAAACTCTTCCTTTTGCATCAAATAAATTAACAATTTCGGTGCTTTGAGTGTGATTAAGTGATTTTATATTTTCTAATGCTTCATTAATTGTCATTCTTCTTCCTTTAATTCAACTAATTTCGCACCTAATTTACTTAATTTCTCACACAAATTCTCATATCCACGCTCTAAATGATAAATTCTATGAATATTAGTAGTCCCATTTGCAGCAAGTGCAGCTAAAATTAATGCAGAACTAGCCCTTAAATCAGTTGCCATCACTTCAGCACCTTGTAAATTAGAAGTCTTAACATTAGCAATATGTCCATTTAGCTTGATATTTGCACCCATACGATTTAGCTCACTTACATGCATAAAACGATTTTCAAATAATCTTTCATCAATAATACTTTCTCCATTTGCCTTAAGACATAAAGCCATAAATTGAGCTTGCATATCAGTAGGAAAGCCTGGATATTCGCTAGTTTTGATATTTGCTGCTTTATAATCGCTTGAATATACTTTAATACTATTTTTTAAAGTTTCGTATTTAATCCCCATTTCATCAAATTTTGATAATAATGCACCTAAATGCTCTGGAATTATATTTTTAACTTCTATATTTGATTTTGTAATAGCACCTGCACAAAGATATGTTCCTGCTTCAATTCTATCAGGAATAATTTCGCAAGTAAAATCAGTATTTAATTTGGTTACTCCTGTGATTTCAATAGTATTTGTCCCTATACCTTTTATATTAACACCTGCTTTTACTAAAAACTCACATAAATTAACGATTTCAGGCTCACAAGCTGCATTTATTATAGTAGTTACACCTTTAGCATAAACTGCTGCTAAAATTGTATTTTCAGTAGCACCAACAGAAATTTTATCAAAATGTATTTTAGCTCCAACCAACTCTCCACTAGCTTTTACATAGCCATCAACTAATTCAATATTAGCACCCATTTTCTCTAAAGCACTTAAGTGCATATCAATTGGGCGTTGTCCTATAGCACAGCCACCTGGTAAAGATACTTCGCAAATTTTAAATCTACTAAGCAAAGGTCCTAAAACCAATATGCTAGCACGCATTTTGCGAACAATATCATAAAGTGCTTTTGTATTAAATACATTACTTGAATCAATTGTAACGCTATGATTGTTTAGTTCATATGTAGCTCCTAAATTCTCAAGCAATCTTAACATGGTCTTAATATCTGATACTAAAGGAAGATTTGTTAAAGTGCATTTTCCTTTAATAAGTAAAGCAGCAGCAAGTAATGGTAAAGCTGCATTTTTAGCTCCACTAATTTCTACGCTACCACTTAATTTTGCATTACCTTCTATTTTTAAATATTTCATTCATTATCCTTTTGTATGTGAAAACCTGCCCAAGTTTGAGTAACAGGCATTAATTCTATTCTATTTATATTTACATGGTCTTTTAAATTAATAATACTAATAACTGTATCAGCAATATCTTCTGCATCAAGGTATTTTGTATTTTCATAAACTTTATCAGCTGCAATTTTATCGCCTTTAAAACGCACTTCGCTAAATTCTGTCTTACATAATCCTGGTGCAATATCAGTAATTTTTATATTATTTTTTCTTACATCATTTCTTAATGCGTGACTAAATTGACCCACAAAAGCTTTAGTTCCTGCATATACATTACCACCAAAATAAGGATTATTAGCAGCAACTGAACCAAAATTAAATATGTGTCCGCCGTTTTCAAGCATTCTTGGTAAAATCAAATGAGTTACATATAAAAGCCCTTTTATATTAGTATCAACCATAGTTTCAATATCTGCTAAATCTAATTTATAAAACTCTCCTAAACCTAATGCTAATCCTGCTGAATTAACTAAAACATCAATTTTATTAAAATCATTAGGCAAATTATTTACAACATTTTTTAAAGCATTTATATCTCTTACATCAGCTTCTGCTATATATACATTATTTTTAAATTCATTTTCAAATTCTAATAATTTTTCCTTGCGTCTTGCAAGAACTACTACTTTATAATTATTCTTTAAAAGTCTTTTAGCAATCGCTTTTCCAAAACCACTACTAGCACCTGTTACAAACGCTGTTTTCATTGTTCTTTCTCCTTTAATCCTAATTTTTTTAAATACTCAATATTTTCTTTATTGTTATAAATCATCGCATAATCTAGTGCATTTAATCCAAAATTATCGCTTATCGTATAATCAGCCTTATTTTCTATAAGCAATTTTAAGGTATTTAAATTCGCTAAAGACGCTGCGTGTATTACTAAAGTCTTTGCAGGATGAATGTAAGAGCAAAAAGAAATATAATAAGGAAGATTTGTTTTTAGCTCTTCTTCACTATCAATTTGTTGTAAATTAAGATTAGCCCCATATTTCATAAGTAATTTTATAGTTTTAATATCGCTGATTTCAACTGCATAAAAAATCGCACTTTTACCAAGAGCATTTACATAATTAACATTAGCTTTGTTTTCTAATAAATATTCTAATGCTTCATAATAATCAAGTGCATAAAAAATCGCACTCTCATAACCTGAATTAATATTTGTATTATTTTTAGCTAAAAACTCTATTATTTTCATATCTTTTTTAGCTAATAAAGCTATTTTTAATAAAAAATCTAACTGATAATAATTTGGGCTAATTTCGTTAAGATATGCAATGCTATCTTCTGGATTTTCTATCTTTAAAAATTCAATATAAATATCATCAAGCTTAATAAATTTATTAATAGAGCCAAAAGCTCTCATTCCTAGCCTTTGAGTGAAATTCTCACAAGATTTTTGATAATTTTTAGAAGAAAGCTTTATAAAATGCTCCTTGTTATTGCTACAAAAATTATTTATTTCATTATTAAACTCATCAAATAATCTTTTATTGCCAATGCTTTGATAAGCCCAATATTGAAAATAATCATAATATTTATCATAATCTTTTATAGGATTTTGATAAATATTTTTATCATTATAAGCTTTATTTAGCTCATCTATATAATTATTTAAATTTACAAAATAATCATGTCCGTTACACTCAACATTTCTTCCGCTAATTGTCTCGGCTAATTTAAATAACTTTTCATCACTTAATTCCTTTGAAAAAACAAAAGCACTAATTAATAAAAATACAATCTTTTTCAATACAAATCCTGATAATTTAATAGCCCTAACTTTAACATTTTTAAATAATTATTTGGTATTTTTTCGCACTAGTTTTAAATAAAAAATATAATTAAGTTTGTGCTAAATCAATATATATTCTTAATACTAAAATATAAAAATTACGCTTTTTTAAAGAAATTAATATTGAATTGTTATTAGTTTTTGATAGCAAAATTAGGAATTTAAATTCCTAATCTTTAACCAAGCCTTTTTTTAAATCTCTTATTAAAAATCTAGCAGGATGAAGTGCGTATTCGTATCTTTTAAACATTCCACTAGGTGTGTTGTTAAAATAACTAGCAATTAATCTTGCAGATGTTATCGCACTAGATAAACCCCTTGAACCATGAGCTGTATTTATAAAAATCCTACTTCTTGGAGAATTTACTTGCGGTTTATGTTTATCAAATTGTAAAGATTTATAAAGATTTTTATATTTTTCTTCATTAAAATAAGCTCCAACAATAGGAAATCTATCTGAAGAATAACTTCTATAACCAACCCTATTACCTATTACCAAATCACTAAAATCAGCTTTAAAAATTTCTTTAAAATTATTTATATTAATATCATCATACTCTCTACTTGCTTCAGCAATTAAGTTTCTATCATAAGTAGCACCTAATAAAATAATCCCATCTTTTGCTCCAGTTATATAAGCTTTTGAGCTAATTGGGTGCTTATATTTAATTTTATTTTTTAGCCAAGTTGCCTGACCTCTTACTACTGATAATGGTAAATTACTAAAGATTTCTTTAGAATATGCACCACTAGCAAATATTACAGCATCAAAAATCATAGTCTTATTATCAAAATCAAGCTCAACTCTATCATAAAATTCTCTAAAACTATTTAGTTTATAATTTAAAAATATCCTAGTATTGGATTTTGCAAAAATTTTAGGAACTAATTTACAGGGTTCTAATGTCCCACCATCTTTTAAATATGCAAAATCAAAATGTAATTTAATTAATGGATTATCCTTTTGTAGTTTAAATCTTTCTCTTAATTCATCAGTATATGCGTGCTCTAATATCCCTTCTAAGCTATAGCCTAATTTTTTATAAAATTTTGAACTATGCCAAAACGAAAACTGACTAAATTCTCCTAACAAACTTGATGGATTTTGAATTAATGCTGTTAATAACCCTATTTTATTTCCGCTTCCTTCATTTGCTAAAGTATGGCTTTGCTCAAATACACTAATAGTTTTACCTAACTTTGATAGTTCATAAGCTATTGTAGCGCCTGCAATACCACCACCAATAATTGCTATATTATTAACTTCTAAATAATTTTTATGAAAATATCCTTCTATATCATCTTGCAAATCTTTATGTTTTAATATAGCAAGAGTGCTTTCTCTTTTTATTCCCAAATTAATATCGTGTATTTCAAATCCTAATTCAATTAAAGATTTTTTAAAATCAGAATTTGAACTATAACTAACCAATTTACCAGTTAATTTTAATAGCTTTTTGACATATTTTAAAGTCTCTTTAGAAAACATTTCTTTATTTTTATTAGGAGAAAAACCATCAGCATATACAACATCAGCTAAAAAATCTAAATCTTTTAAAGCAATATTTACATCTTGAAATACCAAGTCAAGAACAACCCCATCAAATTCTATTCTATAAATTCCATCTTTGCAAGGTGGATAATCATTAATAAAATTATTATTTAACTCTATACCAAATTTATTACAAAAATATCTTATGTCATCAATACTTTGGTAATAATTTTCAATCGCTACATAATGGAGTTTTATGCCTAAATCAATAGCTCTTTTTGCACTTAAAAAGAAATTTAAACCCAATCCAAAACCAAGTTCTAAAATAGTTAATTTATTAAATGCGTTACTAAAAGCATTATCTATATAAATTCCATTTCTTTCTTTTAAAGGTTCTTTTATGTTGTAATAAAAATCATCAAAATCTAAAGAAAAAATCTCATCATTTTTTAAAATCCAATTCGCCTTTTTCATAAAACTTCCTTATTTATTTTTAACAAAATAACTCTCAATTCCATTTACAATACCATTTACCAAATAATCCTGATAAGCACTATCTGCGATATTTTTACCTTCAATAGGATGTGATATATAGCCAACTTCAATCAAAACAGCAGGCATTAAAGCACCAACTAAAACCCAAAAAGGAGCTTCTTTTACGCCACCATCTCGCTTTAAATATCCCTTAGGTATATTATTTAAAATACCACCTTGTATATCAATAGCTAACTTATTAGATGAAATAATTTTTTCTCTATTTAAAAAATTCAAAAAAGTTTGTTTAGAAAAATAATTCATCTCTTCAATATCACTTTTATTTTCTATTGCAGCTGCGTTTTTACTTCTTTCGCTTCTAGCTGGAGAGAGAAAATATGTCTCAATTCCATATATTTTATCAAATTTTGTCTTATCCCCGATAGAATTTGCGTGAATACTTATAAATAAATCACTTTTTTTATCATTTGCCATTTTAGTTCTATCTCTTAGATTTATATAAACATCTTTTTTTCTTGTTAAAAATACTTTATACCCTTTGTTTTTTAGAGCTTTTTCTAATTTTAGAACTATTGATAGAGTAATGTTTTTCTCATATCTGCCAAAAGCAGTTGCACCTACATCTTTTCCACCATGACCTGCGTCTAAAGTAATTAATAAA
Organism: Campylobacter sp. RM12647; assembly: GCF_020138135.1. Lineage (NCBI taxonomy): Bacteria > Pseudomonadati > Campylobacterota > Epsilonproteobacteria > Campylobacterales > Campylobacteraceae > Campylobacter > Campylobacter sp. RM12647. Next base: position 61,328 of record NZ_JACGAS010000005.1, read on the forward strand.
TTTGATTTTTTAAATCCAACTTCAACTTTTTCACTAATCTCATCAGTGCTTACTTCTAAAGAATTATTATTTATATTAAAAAATATTTTTTTAGTATTCTTAGAGTATAAAACCACTCTTACCTTTTTAGGATTAAATTGTAAAACACTAATAGAGTATGTTTTAAAATCATAATTTTTCCTACCACCATTTAAAACTGCGTCAAATTCTAAAATTTGATTGTTGTTATAGCTAAAAGTTTTAATATCATCATTTGATAAAGAGTTGTTTAAAGTCAATAAAACCCCATTATCTTTTTTAACGGCTTTTGTAATTGTTATAGGTTTTTTGCTTTTATCATTTGCAATATTATTTGCAGCATTATCATTACTATCTAGCTTCGTATTTATATTACTTTCTTGTTTGTTTTTATCGTTAGTAGTAGCGTTTTTTGCATTATTATTTACTTTAGTATTATTATCTAATTCTTTTTTATCTTCAACTAAAGATTTTTTTATTTGAGTAGTATTTTCTTGCTTATTTTGCTCTTGCAAATTACCATCTATAGTAATGAGTAAAACATTATTATCAATCTTATAATCTAATTTCAAATCAGATTTTGACCTTAAGACAAATCTTACTTTTTCCGGATTGAATTGAACTAAACTTACTTCATAATTTTTATCTATGAAATTTTGTTTTCCTATATCTAAAGCAGCATTAAATTCCAATATTTTATTTTTTAATTCTTTTGTATTATAGATAATACTTTTTATATTATTATCAAAATCTCCTTTTAATGATATTTCTATTGTATTATTTGCCTTATTAATTTTAGTTATATAAGTTTTTTTTACTTCTTCTTGTTTTGTTTCTGGCTTATTTTGACTATTTATATTTTTAGAATTTAAAGTATTTGTTGTAGTTTTAGTATTTTGTGTTTTGGTATTTTGAGTATTAATTGATTTTTGCTCTTTAGCTATATCTTTAGTCTTTTTTGCATCAGTATTATTTATATTATTAAATGAAATCTTATTAGGATTAATACCTAAATCTTGTAATTCTTTTTGATATGTAGATGAATCAAGTTTTAATGTTTTTGAACTTAAAATAATTCTTTTTAAAACTTCTTTTTTGGTATCAATATCATCAGAAATTATACTTTTAATATATATAGTTTTTAATCTCTGATGAATTGCTAATTGTTCTGTTTTGCTAGATAATAAAAAACTCTTATCAAAATTAACAAATTCTTCATTTAAACTACTAGCAAACAAAACAACGCTTAGTAATAATAGTAAGATTTTATTCATCTTCACCATTAACTAATTTTTCAATCAACTCTTTAACACTAATTAACTTATTTAATCTATATCCATTAGCACCTGTAAAAAATAATCCACTTTCCTTTTTTCCACTATAAGCATCATAAAGTCTTTCGGCAATACAATATCCTACCTTTTTAGCACCCCTACCACGCTCACATGGTGCAACACAATTTGCTATACAAGAAATTTTAGGAGCAGTGCCTTCTTCTATCATTTTTTGAAGGTTTGTTCTAATACCACGAGCAGGATAGCCAACAGGACTTTTTAGCAATTCTATATCTTCTTTTTTAGCATCTAATAATACTTGTTTAAATTCAAGTGCAGCATCACATTCATAAGTTCCTATAAATCTTGTTCCCATTTGAACCCCATTTGCACCTAAACTAATAGCATTTAAAATGTCATTTTTATTCCAAATTCCACCAGCTGCAATTAAAGGAATATTATCTCCCCATTCATTAAGTTCAGCTCTTACTTCAGGAATTAATTTTTCTAATTGATAATTTGGGTCTATACATTGCTCGTATGTAAATCCTTGATGACCACCACTTAAAGGCCCTTCAAGAACAACTGCATCAGGTAATCTATCGTATCTTTGAGTCCATCTTTTACAAATTATTTTAAGTGCTTTTGCTGATGATACAATAGGAATTAATGCAACATCAGGAAAGTCTTTAGTAAATTCTGGCAAATTTGTAGGTAATCCTGCACCACTAATAATTGCATTAAAACCGACATTGCAAGCGTCTTTTACTATTCTTTCATATTCATTTGACGCATGCATTATATTACAGCCTAATGGTGAGTCATTGCAGATTTTTCTAGCATTAGTAATTACAGCATTAAGTCCTTTTGTAGAATAAAAATTCTCACTTCCATAAGGTTTGCCATTTAGCTCTTTGTTAATATGTGCTCTATTTTCATAAAACCCAGTTCCAACCGAACTAATAATACCTAAAGCTCCATTTAAACTAACATTACCAGCTAATTTATCCCAACTTATTCCAAGTCCCATACCTCCTTGAAATACCGGCACTTTTAATGTAAAATTTCTTATTTTTAATTCTGGTAAGCTCATTATTATCCTTTTATTATTACTTTTGCAAATTTTCTTTTTCCAACTTGAATTATAAATTCACCATTGCTTAATTTTAGTTGTTCATCGCTAATTTTTTCTCCATTAACACTTACAGAATTAGCTTTTATAGCTCTTCTTGCTTCACTGCCTGAACTTGCCAAATTAGTATCTTGCATTAGTTTTATAATCCATTGTTCTTCATTAAAATTAAACTCCGCAATATCACTTGGAATTTCATTTTTACTATGAATATTATCAAACTCATTTTTCGCATTAATTGCTAAATCTTTACCCCAAAATCTCTCAACTATTTCTAAAGCCAAATTTTCTTTAGCAACCTTTGGATGTAGAGTATTGTTTTTAATATTGTCAAAAATATCATTAATTTCTTTTGTTGTCTTAAAACTTAAAAGATTGTAATATTCCTTCATTAATTTATCACTTATACTAAGTAATTTTGCATACATAGAATTTGGTTCTTCACTAACTCCGATATAATTACCCAAACTTTTACTCATTTTATTAACACCATCAAGACCTACTAAAAGTGGTAACATTATAATACCTTGTTCTTTACCTGTATTATAAGTTCTTTGTAATGTTCTTCCCATTAATAAATTAAATTTTTGGTCAGTTCCACCCATTTCAATATCGCATTTTAATGCAACGCTATCATAACCTTGTAAAAGTGGGTATAAAAATTCGCTAATTGATATAGGGCTTTGTTCTTTAAATCTTTTCGTAAAATCATCTCTCTCAAGCATTCTAGCTACACTAAAAGTTGATGTAAGTTCAACTATGCCAACTGCTCCTAAAGCATTAAGCCAAGTTGAATTAAATTTTAATTCAGTTTTTTCTTTATCTAAAATTTTAAAAACTTGCTCTTCATAAGTTTTTGCATTTTTTAAAACTTCTTCCTTGCTTAATTGTTTTCTAGTAGCACTTTTACCTGTTGGATCACCTATTTGAGCAGTGAAATCTCCTATTAGGAATTGAACTATAGCACCATGATTTTGTAAAAATCTCATTTTGTTTAAAATAACACTATGACCTAAATGTAAATCAGGTGCAGTTGGATCAAACCCAGCTTTTACATAAAATACTTCGCCCTTTTCATAGTAATTTTTAATCAAATTCTTAATTTTTTCTAAATCAATAAATTCTGATACACCGCGTTCTAAATCATTATAAATTTCATTCAAATTCATCTTTATCCTTTATTCACTATAAGCGTCTTTTAATGATATAAACTCATAGATTTTACATTTTGTTTTGATTTTTTCTTTTGCTATTTCTATATTTTGATTATCAGGTACTTCAAAAACTATTTCAAAATACTCCAATAAACTATCAGCATTTTTTGTAATATTAATACTATTAACATTGATTTGTAGTTTTAGTAATTCTGTTAATAATGCTAATAATGTGCCTTTTTTATTCTCTAAAGAAAAAATCATTTTATAATTTTTAGGAGCATGCTTAGACCATTTAATTAGCACCATTTCTTCTTTAGAATCTTCCATTAATTTACTTGCTCTTTCACATAATTTATTATGAATTGTAACAGAATGATTATGTTTAAAAGCAACTATATCATCACCTCTTTTTGGGTTACAACAATAATCAAAATCCACATTATTTATTTTGTAGTTTGAATATACAACAAGATTTTCTATTCTTTGTTTTTTTAAATCATAATTTTTAACTAGCCAAATTCTTTTTGAATATTTTTTAAGACTATCTATAACCTTACTTAAAGTAATATTATCTGTAGTGCATTTTTTAACATTTTTTGATAGTTTTTCATTTGCAATCCAAGTATTTATTTTGTCTTCATCAGCACTAAAAATAGTTTGCAAAATTCTTAACCCAGCTTTTTGGTCTATACTTGAAATTCTTTGCTTGCAATGTGATTTAATCATAGCTTTGGCTCTAGCAGTAACTACACTATCAAGCCAAGAGCATCTTGGTTTTGCGTTATCATCTATCTCAATTCTTACAATATCCCCATTTTTAAGACTTGTAAGCAATGGAGATTTTACTCTGTTTATATAAGCATGACTTGCTTTAAGACCAATTTGTGAATGAACTTCAAAAGCAAAATCAAGAGCAGTCGAACCTCTAGGTAATGTAAAAATCTCTCCTTTTGGAGAATAAACCGCAATATCTTCAACATATAAACTATCTTTTGCGTATTCATAAAATGCTAAATCATTGTCTTTTTCTTCTAAAGAACTATTGGTTGCTATATCATTTACCCAATCAGCTTTATAGTCTTCTTTATCATTTTTATATTTCCAATGTGCTGCAATTCCAAGTTCTGCAGTTTCGTGCATTTTATATGTTCTAATTTGTGCTTCTATTATTGATTGCGCGTCAAATAAAGTAGTATGGATTGTTTGGTAACCATTTTGCTTAGGTAAGGCAATATAGTCTTTAAATCTTGAAGCAAGTGGATTAAAATGCACATGTAAAAGTCCTAAAACTATATAACAATCTTTAACATCTTTTACTAAAATTCTAATCCCCAATAAATCAAGAACTTCTTCAATACTAACGCCTTTTCTTTGCATTTTTAAAAAAATAGAATATACATGTTTTATTCTTTTTTCTATTTTAAAATCTACATCTTCAATATATCCGTTATCACGCATTAAATTAATTATTTTTTCAATAAAATCATTTAATGTTAATTGTAATTGCACATTATTTGCCTTTAAATAATCTGCTATTTCTTTAAATTCTACTGGCATTAAATATTTAAAACTTAAATCTTCTAAGTAATTTTTAATACTAGAAATTCCTAACCTATGTGCAATTGGTGCATATACCATTAGAGTTTCTTCAGCTATTCTTTTTTGTTTTGCTTCTCTTAACGCATCAAGAGTTAGCATATTATGCAATCTATCACATAATTTAACAAGCAATACCCTACTATCTTCAATGCTAACCATCAACATATTTCTAAAAGTCATTGCTGATTTTCTAAGTTTTTCGTTTGATTCTGAACTAGCTAAATTATCTCCCCTAATCTCAACTATTTTAGTCATACCTTCAACTAAAATACCCACAGAATGTCCGAACATTTTTACAAGTTCTTCCTGAGTGCATTCGGTATCTTCTACAACATCGTGCAAAAGTGCTGCTAAAATCATACTTTCATCTTTTGAAAAGAAAGCTACAAAACACGCAACTAAAATAGGATGAATAGAATAAGGTTCTCCACTTTTTCTAAATTGTCCTTCATGTGATTTTATACAAAAATCTAAAGCTTTTTCAAGCATAGGAGTGCTTGAAAAAAGTGAATACAATAATTCCCGTGCTTTATTTAAATCATTACAATGCTTAATGTCTTCTAATAATGTTTCAAAACTTAGAATATTTTTCATTTTTTTATTCGTTTATTACACCATCAAATATAATTTTTTCTTCAGCAACTTCTAACATTGCTATATCAGTAAATTTCATTTTTCCTTTTTCAACTTTTACTAAAGGTTCAGCACCATCACTTAATTCTCTAGCTCTTTTAGCTACTATTAAAGATAGAATATATCTATCATTTCCTACTTTTTCTAATGCTTTTGCTGCTACTTGTTCAGTTCTCATTTTATTCCTTTTAATTAATTTTTTACGATTGAGCAATTGCTAAAATCATCTTTAATAATTTTTAAAATATTACCTTCTTCAAACATATTGCAAACTACTATTGGTAATTTATTATCCTTAGCAAGTGCTATTGCTGTATCGTCCATTACCTTAATATCATCGCCCATAGCAAGTTCGTAACTTAATTCATTATATCTTTTTGCATCTTCAAATTTCATAGGGTCTTTATCATATACACCATTAACTTTTGTTGCTTTAATAATCATTTCAGCATTAATTTCAATAGCTCTTAAAACTGCTGCAGTATCAGTAGTAAAAAATGGATTACCTGTTCCTGCTGCAAAAATTACAACTCTGCCTTTTTCTAAATGTCTTTGCGCTCTTCTCATAATATAAGTTTCGCAAAAAGCTTCCATTTGAATAGCACTCTGAACTCTTACACTAATTCCACAACCTTCTAACGCTTCTTGCATAGCAATTGAGTTTATCACGGTAGATAACATTCCCATATGATCGCCACTAACACGCTTAATTATCCCATCTTTAGCAGCACTAACTCCACGAATAATATTACCACCACCAATAACAATTCCTACTTGAGTTCCAGCATCTACTAATTGTTTAATTTGTCCTGCAATAAACTTTAAAATATGAGTATCTATTCCAAAGCCTTGCTTTCCAGCCAAAGCTTCACCTGAAAACTTAATTAAAATTCTTTTAGCCATAATGATTTCTCCTTAATTGATAAACGCGATACTACAAAAAAATTTTTAACGCTTAAACTCAAGTAAGAATTTTTCAATCTGATATCTATCTCTATAAGCAGGGCTCATTAAATGAATTAAACAATCTCCTAAATCAAGAACACTCCAATCATCAGTGCATTCTTCATAATAAACTTTACTATTATGTTTTTTTAACAATTCTTTAATATCTTCAATTATTGCAAAAGATTGTTTAGTAGAAATCATAGTTGCAATAATTACTTCATCTACAAAATATTCACTTCCTTTAATATTAATCAACTCAACATTCTCTGCTTTTTTTTCATCTAAAAGCTTAATAATATCTTCATTTCTATTCATTACTTTCCTTTATAAAATTCTTTTACTTCATCTTTAATTTTAGGATTTACTTTTTCCAAAATCAAATTATTTCTTATAAAACTTGAAGATATATCTTCATTTATTTCAAGTCTTAAATAATTATCTGGTATAAAAATATTATCCCTACTAGCTATAACAAAAACGACATTTTTAGATAATTCATCAAAATTATGCCATTTATGTAAAGTTTTTAAATGATCAGCCCCTATTATAAAATAAATTAAGCTAGAATTTAGTAAATTTTTAAAATACATAACACTCTTAAAACTAGGAACTGGCTCATTTTGAGATATTTCATAATCACTTATTAATAATTTATCACTTTCAACAAACACGCTTTTTAGCCATTTTAATCTAAGTTCTGGACTAGCATTAAAATTATTTTTAAATAAACTAATATATGTTGGCAATATTATTAATTTATCAATATCTAATGTATCTAAAGCTGCTTTTACTACTTTTTCATGACCTAAATGAACTGGGTCAAAACTACCACCAAAAATTGCTATTTTCAAAATCTCTTAACCTTTTTTTATTAGTATTATCTCAAATTTTTTAAATAAAGGGTTAAAAATGGGAGTAAATGTAGCGATTAATGGATTTGGTAGGATTGGTAGATGTCTTAGTAGAATAATTCTTAATGAAAACAAAATGAATTTAGTAGCAATAAATTGCTCGTGGGATATGAAAAGTATTAAATACCTTCTAAAATACGATAGTGTTCATGGGAATTTCAATCAAGAAATTGACAATGATGGAGAAGATATTTTAATAGTAGGAAATAAAAGAATTCAAATAATTAGAAGTAGAGAAATTGAAAATATTGATTTTGCTAAATATGGAGCTAGTTTAGTTTTTGAATGCACGGGAGCATTTTTAACACAAGAAAAAACTAAAGCATATTTAGACAATGGTATTAAACAAGTAATTATGTCAGCACCACCAAAAGATAATACACCTATGTTTGTAATGGATGTAAATCACACTAAATATAACGGCGAAGCTATTATTTCAAATGCAAGTTGCACAACAAACTGCCTTGCACCAATGGCAAAAGTTTTAGATGAAAATTTCGGTATTAAAAAAGCTTTAATGAATACAATTCACGCATATACAGCAACTCAAGAACTATGTGATACAAAATGCCCTAAAGACATTAGAAGGGGTCGCGCAGCAGCACTAAATCTAGTCCCATCAAGCACAGGTGCAGCAAAATCAATAGGTAAAGTTATACCTAACCTTTTAGGTAAAGTTGATGGTCAAAGTGTTAGAACTAGCTTAGCAAATGTATCAATGCTTGATTTAACTTTATTGTTAGATAAAAAAACTACAAAAGATGAAATAAATGAAACTTTTATAAAAGCAAGTAAAACAATGAATGAAATTCTAGCAATTGATTACGATTGCTGCGTTTCAAGTGATTTTTGCACTAGCACTTATGGATGTATATTTGTCCCTGATTTAACTCAAATAATTGATGAAGATTTTGTAAAAGTTCTAGCTTGGTATGATAATGAATACGGATATTCATATCAATTAAATAGATTAGCTCAATATATTAGCAAGGAGAAATAATATGCCTTTAATTTCCATAAAAGATGTAGATTTAGTAAATAAATGTGTTTTTATTAGATGTGATTTTAATGTCCCACAAGATGAATTTGGAAACATTAGTGATGATAGAAGAATAAAATCTGCAATTCCAACTATTAAATATTGCCTTGACAATGATGCTAGAGTGATTCTTGCAAGTCATTTGGGTAGACCAAAAGAAATAAGTGATAAATATTCTTTAAAGCCAGTTGCAAAAAGATTATCAAAACTTCTTGGAACTGAAGTTATAATGGCAAACGATATAATCGGAGAAGACGCTCAAAATAAAGCTAAAAACTTAAAAAAAGGTGAAATTTTACTACTAGAGAATTTAAGATTTATAAAAGGTGAAACAAAAAACGATGAAGATTTGGCTAAGAATTTAGCTTCAATGTGTGATGTGTATTGTAATGATGCTTTTGGAGTTTGCCATAGAGCACATTCAAGTGTAGAAGCAATTACTAGATTTGCAAAAGAAATTTGTGCTGGGTTTTTATTACAAAAAGAATTTAATTTCGCACAAGATTTATTAAAATCTCCTGCTAGACCTTTTGTTGCTGTTGTTGGAGGTAGTAAAGTTAGTGGAAAATTACAAGCTTTACACAATCTACTTCCTAAAGTTGATAAGATAATAATTGGTGGTGGAATGGCTTTTACTTTCCTTAAAGCAAACGGATTAAACATAGGAAATTCAATTGTAGAAGAAGAACTAATTGAAGATGCTAAACAAATTATGCAAACTGCAAAAGAACTAGGCGTTAAATTATATTTACCTGTTGATGTTCTTGCTGCACAAAGCTTTTCAAATGATAGTGTAGTAAAGAAAGTAAGCGTTCAAGAAATACCAAATGGTTGGATGGGGCTTGATATTGGACCTGCTAGCTCAATTTTATTTAAAGAAATTTTAAGTGACGCTCAAACTATATGGTGGAATGGACCTATGGGGGTATTTGAGTTTGATAAATTCTCAAAAGGTAGCTTTAAAATGAGCCATTATATAAGCGATTCTTATGCTACTAGCGTTGCTGGTGGTGGAGACACTGCTGATGTTATTAATCGTGCAGGAGATGCTGATGATTTTAGTTTTATCTCTACTGGCGGTGGTGCTAGTTTAGAACTAATTGAAGGTAAGGAATTACCTGCTATAAAACCACTTATATTAAAGGAAGAATATTAATGATAATTGCCGCAAATTTTAAATGTAATCATACTAGAAAAGGTTTTGCTGAATACGCTAAAAAGCTTAATGCTTATTTAAGATTTAGTGATTTTACTAATCTTGAAGTAATTGTAGCTCCAAGTGCAACTTCATTTATTGATAGTGAATTTAGTTTCATTCAAGCTGCTCAAAATATATATCCAACTCATAGTGGAGCTTTTACTGGAGAAATTGGACTAGATCATTTGCTAGAATTTGGAATTAAAACAATTATTTTAGGACATTGTGAAAGAAGAAATTTAGGCGAAACAGATGAATTTCTAGCAAAAAAATTTGAATTTTGCGCTGAAAATGATTTAAAAATTATTTATTGCATAGGAGAAGATTACTCTACTTACGAACAAAATAAAAGCATAGATTTTTTAAATAAACAACTAAATAAAATAGATTTACAATATGATAAACTAATATTAGCTTATGAGCCAATTTATAGTATTGGTAAAAGTGCTGCAAAATTAGAAGATATTGAAAATATTATGAGCTTTTTACGCTCAAAAACTAAGCAAAGTATTTTATATGGTGGTAGTGTAAATTCTAGTAATATCGCTGATATTAAAAGACTTTGCGATGGGGTTTTGGTAGGTGGAGCTAGTCTTAATGTAGATGGTTTTATAGACTTAATCAATGCCGCAATAAGAGGTTAATATGATAGGCCTAATCGGTGGGATGAGCTATGCTAGCACAATAACTTATTATAAATTAATAAATGAATTTAGCCAAGCTCATCACAATTCTTTATCTCGTGCAAAGATTTTAATATCAAGCGTAGATTTTGATGAGATTGAAGAACTTCAACACAATAACGAATGGCAAAAAGCAGGAGAACTATTAAATAAAGAAGCAAAAAGATTAGAAAAGGCTGGAGCAAACATAATTGCACTTTGTACAAATACTATGCATAAAATTGCAAATGATTTGCAAAAAGATTTAAAAGCTAGATTTATTCATATAGCCCATTCAAGCCTTAAAGAATTAAATCATAATAATATAAAAAATATTTTATTACTAGGCACCAAATATACTATGCAAGAAGACTTTTATAAAAAAGAGTTAAAAGGAATAAATGTAATTACCCCAAATAATAGTGATATAAATACTATTAATGATATTATTTTCAATGAACTTTGCTTTAATGTTATCAAACAAAATAGTAAAGAAACTTTCATAAATATTATAAATAAACATAATATTGAAGGAATTTTATTAGCTTGCACTGAAATTGCACTATTAATTAACGAAAATGATTTTAAAAATATAAAAGTCTTTGATACAACATATATTCATGCAAAAGATATATTTTTGCAGTCTTTAGAGTAAAATGACAAGAGTTATAGTAAAACCAATAGATAAAAATAAATTTGAACTAGCTTTTGAATATAAATATGAAAGCAAAAATCAAACCATCATAATACCAAAGGGATTTGTTACAAATGGAGCAAATATACCTAGAATATTTTGGAGTTTCTTTCCACCAAATTCTCCAGAATACTTATCAGCAGTAGTAATTCATGATTTTTTATGTCTTCAAGCTAAAAAAAGTAAAAAATACCAAGACGCTGTTTTAGCTGATGAAATTTTTAAAGAAGCTCTTAGAACTTTGCAAGTGGCAAATTACAAAATTAAAATATTTTATTTTTCTTGTAAAATATATCATTTATATAAAAAATACTTAGGATTTTATAGGTAATAATATTTATTAAACTAAACATTATTAAACCATTTTAATACTTTATATTTTTATAATTTACATTCAAACCCAATAATCATTTGATATCTAAAACTATTTATATTCTTTTAAAGCTTTAACATTAAAAAAAAGTTAAATTATTTAAAGTACTTATATGATTTTAACAAAAAAAGATGATAAAAAATAAGAATGGTGGAGCTGTGGAGATTTGAAAATATCTATAAAATAAGGGCTTTAAATATGCTAAGGACTAAATAAAGGACACTGACTAACAAAGATTGCACCTGTGCAACACTAAAAATTACTATTTTACAAGGGTTTTAAAAAATATAAAATCAATATAAAAAATAAGTAAAATTATATATAAATACATAAACAAACCACTGAGAACCAAACTATCCCATTTTGCCGATATTTTACAAAAATTCTAAGGACTAAAAAATTAGTTTCTATGTTTAATGAAAATATTTTTATTTATATTGGTAAAAAACATAATTTAATAGCTTATGACAGCTAGTAATATATCTTTTATTACATTTTTTTATAAAAAAATGCTAATATAACACAAAAGGAGAGACTTAAGGATATGAGTATGGTGGCAGATTTCAATAAAGCTACAAGAGTTGCTAATGAGTTATTGATAAGTAATCCGATTTATCAACAACGAAATCCAGTTGATTTTGTAGCGATTTTAAATGATTTAGGACTTAATATTGCTTTTAATAACGATATGGAAGATGAAGCATTATTGGATCCAATTAATAAGACAATCTACATAAAAAGAATGCTGTATCCACAAAGAATGTTTTTTTCAATAGCACATGAAATAGGACATTGGCTTTTACATTCTAGAGATAAAATACGATATAGAAAAAATACTCCGGAATTTGGAACACAAGAGGCGATAGAGGAACAAGAAGCTAATGCTTTTGCAGCAGAACTACTATTACCTTTTGATAAAGTGGCAGAACATATTCGTGGGGGATTTGATATTGCATCTCTTGCTAGTACGTCAAATGTGTCTTATGATTTTGCAAGTTTTAGATATAACTTTGTAGCAACTAGGCTTATGTATGGCAGATAATTCGATTGATATTTTTAATACTAAGAATGATATAAATGAAGCTGCTAGTGAGTATTTAAATAATTCTACATTACTAAAAACCAATAAGATTAATTGGGTAAAACATCGTAATAAGTTTATATATGCATTTTTACCAAAAGCACTATTAAGCTACTTACCGATGGCAATTTTTATGGTTTTACATTATTATGATAAAGAAATGACCTCTTTTCAATATTATGATGGATTAATGCTAGCGCTCAGCTATGTTTTTATTTCTCAAGTTAGTAACTCAAGACAAAGCTTATTAAAATTAAAAGATTTGCTATTTTCAATTAATATGTTTTTTGGCATTTTATGTATTATCGCATCGGTAACTAAAAGTATTGAAATAGGGATTTTGATTTTTAGTATTGTAATGTGTATTTCACTAGCGACAATGTATTTAGGGATCGATGAAAACATTATATCTAACGATAAAAACAAAAATTCGGAAAATTAATTTCCGAATTTAAATTCTATTTCTTTTTTAACTCTTCAGCAAATATTTCATCTGCTATCTCTGTGGTTACTTCTTCTTCTAACAATTCTTTTATAGTTTTCTTTGATTTTTTTAAGAAATCATATTTACCCCTTTTGGTCTTGCCAAACATATTAGGAGCTTTTTTAATCGCAATTGGGTCGTAAGGCAACACTCCTTCTCTGTCAATTGTAATTACTTTAACTCCTAACTTTTCATTTATATCAATTTTCTTTACTCCTAGCTTTTTGTCAATATATTCTGTTTTATTACCTTTCAAGTCATCAATACCAATTTTAGCTCTTGCTGTCGCACTAATTTTTATCTTTAGCTCGTTTGGTTTTGCTCTGTATGTTTTCATAACGCTTGATTTGTTTAAAATCTTTTTGTCTATACCTGTTTTCTTTACCATATTGTTTATGGTATCTTTTTTTACTTTTGTAATAGTTCTATTTAGTGCATTTTTTATCTCTTTATTTGCTTGTTTTTCTATGTCTTTTATATTTTTAATCCCTGTAATCATTCGCTATCCTTATTGATTAAATACCCTGTGATTTTTACGCTTTTTGCGTGATACATACTGCTTTTTGGCTCTGCCCCACGAGTAAAAAGCTCAGGGCTGTCTGTTTTGCTAGTGATGAGTATCTTGCAATCTAAAAAATCATCAAAACACATAAAATCTACAACCTTTTTAGTTTTTACAATCTCATCAAGTTTATTTAAAATATCTAGCCTATCTTCTACTAAATAAGCATTAAAGCTTATTTCTTCAGTATATCCACCCACGCATTGATAAAATGTATTAGCAATACCTTCTACTTTATTTATCTTAGGCATTAGAGTTCGCTTTATACCATCAATTCCATCTTTAATATAAAGCTCTATATCATCAATCATAATTACCATTTTTGCTCCTACATATCAGCAAAGCTATAGTTTTGTGTTTGCACTATTGCTGCTATTTCTTGTGCTGTTTCTTGCCTATCTACATAGATATTTACTTGTTTATTATCAGTTATGCTTTTTTGCTTGTTTTGATTGCTTATCACTTGTTCTTGCTTAGCTTTATCATATTCTGCGTTTAGTTTTATCAGCTCATTTACTTGTGTATTTTTGATGACTTTTTGCTCATCATCTCCCCACAAGCCAAAACCAGTAGAAAAAGCTTTTTTAGTGCTATCCCACGCGTCGCTTATACTATCTCCTATACTGCTTTTAATCTCACTTGCTTTATCAATTAGTCCTACGGTGTAATCATAGGCTTTTTGTGTCCAATCAATAAGCTCTTGAATTATATAAATAACACCATGCACTGGCATTGTAACTATCTCAAATGCTTTAGCTAGTCCTTGCCCGAAACGCTCACCTGCACTTTTCGCACTCTCTAATTGTTCGCTTGAATGCTCTGTTTGTGTAGTAAAAAAACTAAAAAATCCTTTTGTCTTATCCCACACCCAATCTACACCTATGCCTATTGCGTTAAATGTAGGTGCTAAACTCTCGGTAATCGGAGCAAATGCACTAGAAAAGCCATCATAAACTCCGCTAAAAAATGATTTTATAATGTCCCAATTTTTCCACACTGCAAAACCAATTCCAGCAATAGCAGTAATGATTAAGCCGATGGGGTTACTAGCACAAGCTAAAGTTAAAGCTCTTGATACAGTCCAAATGGAACTTATACTAAGCTTTGAGCTTGTTTGCATAGCTGTTCCCATACCACGAGCTAAAAGAGTACTAAGTTTTATACGCTCATTTAAAGCTATAATTGGCAATCCTATTAATTTAAAAACACTTTTTCCACTTTCAATTGCAAACAATGCACTCTTGTAAGCAACTAAGGCACTCACTCCACCTACTACAATTTGCGTTAGTGTTTGATGATTTGCTGTAAAATCACTTACTAAATGAATGCCCTTTGTAAGATAGTCTAAAAGAGTGCTAATAGTTGGCAAAAGTGCGTTTCCTATGTTTTGCCATAAATCCGTAACACTATTATTAAAGATTTTAAGCTGATTATTAAAGCCTTGTTGTGCTGCTTCAACTTCGCCATCAAGCTTACTACTAGCATTTATATCGTTCATTTTCTTTTTAGCTTCAGTATAAATATCCATATTTTGAGCTAGTTTCAGCAAAGCTGTGCTCTCTTTAGCACCTACAAGACTTGTTAAAAGTTGCTTTTGCGTATGGCTGTCATACTTATTTATCATTTTCATAAATGCTTGAAGCGTAACATCTGCATTTTGCTTAAGTGCATTAGCAAAGTCTTGTGGGTCTATTCCCATTTGTAAAAGTGCATTATTATCGCCTTTTGCAAAGCTTTCATAAAGCTTTTCTATTGCTTTTTCGCTCTCGTTTGCTCCAACTCCTAAGCTGTTTAATGCTCCGCTAAGTGCGGCGGTTTGCTCTAGGCTAAATCCGATTTGCTTACCGCTTTCGCCTAATTTATCAAGCGTATTTAATATCGCTTGTGGGTTGGTTTGTAAACTCTCGCCCATAGTGTGAATTGCACCAGCTAGAGTGTTTATCTCATCAGCTTTTAACCCCATTTGGCTAAGCTTTCCCGTGAGCTCTGCTACTTTTGTGCTATCAAGCCCAAAACCAATAGCGATTTTATTTGCTAGTGTTGTCATTTCATTTAGATTACTAGCATTTACGCCGTTTTGGATAAGTGATTGGCTCATTGATATTAGTTCGCTTGTTGCCGTTGGTGTAGTTCTTGCTAGTTCTTTAATAGCATTTTCATAGGCTTTTGTTTGTTCTTCACTTAGTGCAAGTGGGTTTTTGATACTATTAATGCCTTCTTCAAAACTTGCAGCAGCACTTACATATTTTCCAAATGTATTTTTAAGAGTATAAAAGCCAGCAAAGGCTTTCGCACCATTTTCTACAATAGAATTAAAGGCTTCTTTAGTATCAACTACTAACTTTTGTTTTAATGCTAACTTTAAGTTATCTCCTAGCTCTTTTATTTTTGCTTGAGCTTTATTAATATCCAAATCAGCACTTTGTGAGATTTTTGTAGCTAGTTCTTCTTGAGCTTTTTTGTATTGCTCGTAACCATCAAGAATTAAATTATTATATTTAGTGCCTAATGTTTCGCTTTCTTTGCTAATACGCTCAAATGCTTTACTCCAAGCGTTGATGCCAACTCCAAATTCTAAGACTTTTTCTTGTGCCACTAACCACCCCTTTTAATGATTTTCACAGCTTCGCTCATATAAAACTTGATTTCGCTAAAAGTCATTTTTTCACAATCTTTTAGCGAAGTGTTGAAGGTCCTACTGATTACACAGTAGGACTTGGCAAATTTTTTGCGATTTTTTCTAATACACCTTCGGGGACATTTAATGTATTGTAAGCATCTAATAACTCCATCTGCAACGATGAAGGCATTGCGTTATAATCTTCTTCTGTAATAAGTTCATCACTGGCGTAATATAAACCTAAAGCTAATCCCTTATGCTTATCTTTTTTCATTTCAATTTCGACAGCTCTCATTTTCTGAACTGAAAGCTCTTTTAAAGTTATTTTAAACTCACCTCTAACAACTTCTTTGCTCTTATATAAAGTACTAAAATCCATTTCTTCTCCTTAAATATTACTTCTAATTTCTGCGTAAATATCTGTAATGCCGTCTGGCATTAATATCTCATTATCTACATCATATAAAAATGCTGGAGTTAAATTGATAAGCTCTGTATATGCATAGCAACTTAACTCAATCTCTACTTTAATCTCTTCTTCCATTGCGATTTTTGGTGGTGTGATTTTTTTAATCTTGCCATTTGCCACAATTTTATAACTAGTGTTTTTGTCGTTATCACTTATATTATTTTCAAGTACAATCAGTATTCTTTTTAGACTTGGATTAAACGCTAATTTAAACATAGCATTATCAACTGCATTTACAACTACTTTTAAGCTTTGTGGCTTTAGGGTTGGCAAAACCATTTCTTTTTTGCCTATACTAGCAGCTACTTCTTTTGTTATAAATTCATGCTCTGGCAAATCTGCTTCTACTAAAGCACCTTTACATTTAATGCCATTGATTGTTAGATTTGCTCCTGTAAGTGCTTGTGGTTCTATTCTCATTTATTCTCCTTTAAATAATTTCTACTTTAAATACAACGACTGGTAAGCCATTTTCATCGTTTTGTGGTTTTGGATTTGGAAAAAAACTCATAAACTCATTAAACGCATCACGACTTTGCCAAACGCCTTTTTTATCTCTTCTTCTACCTGGTAATAAACACCCAGCCGTATCTTCATCGGTATTGCCTGTGTGAATTAAAATAAGTCTTGCTAGTGGCACATTTTCATTCCATAAAATCGGAACAATTTTGCCACTTGGTCTTATAAACCAAGAAGCATTATAAACACCAGGTAAAATAGGTTTATCAAGCCCACTTTTGATAGTAGGCTCTCCTGGTGGCTCACAACCAAAACACTCAAACAAGCTCTCGTTATTTTCTGCTCTTAAATCCCACACGCTAAGGGTTGCTTGTGGGGTTCTTAAATCTCTATGAACGATTAGTTTTTTCATGATGCAGCCTTTTGTATATTTTCAATAATAACGCCAAGATGCCCTGTAACACGGTTGACATACGCATAGATTTTCTTAGCCACTGGACGCTCTTGTACGTCAAAATCTATACTTATCTCACATCCTGCTAAACTCGTTTCTGTGTTTTTAGTTAAATCAATACTGATTTTTCCATAGGCAATAACTTTATTTGCAATTAATCTATTGTTAAAATCAGTTATGCCTGCAAAAACAGTGCTAAATAGCTCTAAATCTTCATCATTTACTTTTTTAAGTATTTTTTTAATCTCTCTTGCATATTCATTGATGATAATACCTGTTCTAATATCTGCGAAATCATCTTCAAGTTTTTGAATTTTGCATTCACAACCCCAAATCTTAAAGCCATCATCACTTACTACCATCGTAATATAATTAGCTCTTAGCCTATCAGCTGTGGTGTCTTCACCTTCAAGATATGTAGCGATTGTATTTATTGCTGTAATGCCTTTTAGGTACTTACTTGATAAGCTTTTGCCAAAAGCGTAAGGCTCACTTGCTAATAACTCGCTATATCTAGCTAGTAAAAATGCTTTCAATGGGCGAATACCACCACCAATTCTTGTTATTAATTGATAAGAGATTATCGCTTGTTGCACTGGGTAATTTTCAGTCTTTGTTAAAATCGCACTTTCTGTATTTTCGCTTAGTTGATGAAAGAAAATAAAGCCCATTTTCACTGCGTTTTGATGAAGTTTAAAATAAGTATCATCACTATCTAAATCACATAAAACCCAAAACGCTCTAATTTTTAAGGCATTTTCGCAATCATTTAGCTTATCAATCGCATCTAAGCAATTTTGCGTAGTGTTTAATGTATCATCGTGATATGTGATAATAGCTATTTGTGAGCTAAAATTAGCAGCCTTTAAGTCGTTTAAATATTCCGTATCTTTTAGCTTTAGCTCTGTTAGGTCTTGCTCTAAATTAATTAAATCATCATATAAATAATAATTAATGCCTACATTTTCGCTCGCTAAAATTAGCACCGTTGGTCTTGCGTTATCAATTTTAACTAAAGGAACGCCTTTGTTCTTTTTAATAACTGTTGTTCCAAAACTTCCTACTGACATTTTTTCTCCTTTTTATATAATTGAATATTTTCCAGCACTTGAGCCACTGGTAATATCTGCTTTAGCGTTAGCTTTAATTTCAGCTACTACCCCACTAGCGATTGCATCTATAAACTCTTTATTAAATGCTTTATGATTTGCTCCACCTTTAACTTGTTTATATCCAGCATTACCAAGAGCATTACATATAGCTTCGCTCATAGCTTCTTTAGTCATTTTGCACTCCTTGTATTACTTGAGCCATCACCGTGTGGTGCACCTGTGAAATGACAAATGCTTTGGCAAGTAATAACCCCAGTTCCACCAAGCCCTAAATCAACTGAAGGGCTATCAACCTTAACAGTATTTGCTTTTACATTACAATCTACGCAAGTAATGTTTATAGTTTTTACTACGTTGATTTCTAATGTGCTACTTTGTGTGTTATAGCTTAGCTCTGTGCCATCTTCATAAGTGATTTTGTGTGTAAATTCATCGCCGTTACTTGGATAATCAGCGTTAAAAAAACTTGCAATTGCATACATAAAGCCACCATCTAATTCAATTATGCTTACTTGCTCTCCGACTCTAGCTGGTGTGTAGATTTTCACATAAGAATTAGCCACTTGTTTATAAGGCATAAAATCGCTTATTGTTCCTTGATAATCAACTTTAACCAAGCTTTTTTCGTAGTTTACTTCTACGATTTTTCCTAAATAAGCCTTCATATCGCAAAATGCTCCGTTGAATACTTAAGCTCACATTTAATAGACATTTTAAAAGCTTCTTTATTCGTAAGTTCTATATGTTCTCGTTCAATACTTTTAATGCCTTTTATCATCGCCCCTAACTCTGCACTTTTAAGCATTTGCAAGATATTAAATACAAGTTCATTACATTTAGTATAAGAACTATCAAACACGCTAATATCTAAATCTATTATGTGAAAATACTGCTCAACATTTGCACTTATGCTATCGCTCTTGTCTGTTATGATGCATAGTGGAAACTCATCGCTACTTTTGATACTTAATGCAAATAATGAAGTATTTTTAATCAGCTTTTCTAAAACTGATTTTAAATTCAGCATTATTTCATTGATTTTAATAGCTGGTGCTTGTAGCTCTTCGCTTATAAATTGCTCTGTAATCTTCATAATGTTGCTTTCTTTATTGCTTCTCTTAGATAAAATCTATTATTAACTTCGGCGTATATTTCTTTTTTGATTACTTCATATACGCTTTGATTAACCACGATTTCATCACCTACGCATACATAATCACTTGAGCTTTTTAAAGCTATTATTGAAGTTTTTACTTCACTTAGCTCATCGTAATTTAAAAGTCTATTTGAAAAATTAGCGTAAAAATTGCCCTTTTCGTGGGCTACTTCTACGCCGTTTTTAAATAGTCTTGACAAATCACGCTCAAGTGTTTTGTGTATTTTCATTACTTGCCTTTTTTATCTGCCTTCTGTTCTTCAGGCTTTGGCTCTTCGTTTGGCTCATCTGCCTTTTGTTCTTCACCTAAATCGCTAGACTCATCTGCTTTTGGCTCAGCTTGTTTTTTGCTTTCTTTTTTAGCTTGTTTGGTTGTTTCATCAAGCTCTTTAATGTAATTTGCCCTTAATAATTGCTTGGCATCTTGTTCGCTAAGCTCTATGCTATCACCTACTGGGTAGGTCTTTTTCTCGTAATAAAAGCTAACTAATACTTCATATTTTTTCATTTTTCATCTCCTTAAATTGCGGTGTTTTGTGCTAGACAAAATGCTTTTTCATTTAACACGCCCATTCCTACATCATAAAACGCCTCTAATATATAAAGTCCTGCAGGTTGTGGCAACATTGACATTCTTAGATTTCCAAATGTTGCAAGTGCTAAGTTACTAAAATCACCAAACACCATATCTCCTTTTTTTAGCGTTTGACAATGTGAGATTTTATTGCCTGCTAATGTGTTATCTTTATCTATTAGATAAATGCCTGTATTTGCTGATTTTTCTGTAGTTCTTAAAATATTAATATCTGTTTTATTTGCGTAAAACTCTGTATTGCTTGGGTCATAATTAGCACTTATTAAAGCGTTTTCAAAATCAAGAGTTTTAGCAAATGTAGGAGCTTTCATGTAATTATCGTTTCTAGCTATGCCATTTGTAGCGAACAATCCTACAAACTTACCAACTTCGCCATAACCTTCATATAAAGCCATATTTTCAAACTTAGCTTTAAATGCTCTTACGCTCTCTCTCCAAACAATGCTTTCAAGGTCAAAATCGCTCATATATAGCATTTGATGAGTAAGTTTTACTGTAATTCTAAGTGTTACAGGACTTATTTTTAATACATCAAAATCTAGATTTTGACTTGCTTGTTCTGTTCCGTAAGCAACTTTTTCAGCTGTTAGCGTTGATAAATCTTTTGGGATTACGATTTCATTTGTAAGACCTGCAAACATACGACATTTATTTAAAATATCGCTTTCTATTCTCATTTGTTCTACCAATAAATCAGCTCTAAACTCATCGTGTGTTGCACCTTTTAAGTTGTCGTTTAAATAGCCATTAAACGGATTTGCAAACTGATGACCGAATGATTTTGGTAGTTCTAACATTGTGTTTGTTTTTTGATATTCACTTAGATTAAATCTTAAATCACTACTCTTAATCACTCCAGCTTGTAGCTTTAATGCTTGTGCTAATGAAAAATTACTATCACTCATACAATTTCTTGCCCCTTTCGTGCTAAATGTTTTAATTTCTCTTTGTTGGCTTAATAAAAGCTCATCTTTAAACTCTGCAAGACTTTTGCCTTTAGCAATAAATTCGCTCGCTAACTCGCTTTTGCCAAACAACGCTCCAGCTCTTGCGATTTCTTGCTGCTCTGCTAATCTTGCACTAAGCTTTTTTGATTTAAGCTCTTTTTTGTCTTCATCTTCTTCTAACTCTTTATCTTCTTCTTGCTCTAGCTCTTCTTCATCCTTTTCTAACTCATCATCTTTTTTGATGTCTTCATCATTTAGTTTTTTATTCATTCTTGTCTCCTTTTTAAATTGATTGATTGTTTTTGCGTTTGGGTCAGCTCCTAGCCACACGGCTGATAATTCATAGATTTCGGCATTTTTTAAAATGATATGCTCTAACTCAACGCCGTTACTTACTTCTGTAATTACTTCATAATCATCAGCTCTAGCACCAACGCTTACACTATCGCTAAGTCCATTTTTAAACTTTAAATATGCCTGATAGCTTTGCTCTACATCTTTAAAGAACTGAACTTTACATTTAATGCCGTCTTGTTCGTGTTTAGTCTGCGTTATCTTGCCGATAGCATTTTCAAAGCTTGGCTCGTGGTCTAGATAAAGCGTAGTTGCGTTAAACTTAGCCGAACTAATATCTATTGATAAAAAGTATTTTTCATCGCTAAAAAAGTCAGTTCGCTCGTGCTTGTTGTCTTTACTTAAAGCCATAAAACAGATCTCTAGCTTTTCATCATCGTGGCTTAGTGCTTTTGCACTTAGCTTGAAGTCTTTCACTCTTCTTCTCCTTTCTTATTTTGTGTATTATTTTGTGTATTATTTTGTGTAAAATTTTGTGTATTTTTGTCTAAATCTCTTTCCTTAATCAGCTTTATCAATTCTTGTTCTTTTTGCATTTCGCTTAAATGTGTGTCGAGTTCCTTGCCTTTTTCACGCAAGATTTCGCTATAAGTTTTTGTGCCGTTCTTTAATTGAATATCATTTGCCTGTGCGTCTTTGGTTGGGTCAATGCTTTCGTATCCTTGCCCTTTGAAGCTAAAATTAGCTTTTATTAGTTCGTAGTCTTTTAAGCTTATTTGTTCGTTTAAATACTCAATCTCTAGCCATTTTGTAAAAATTACTGAGTGTATTTTTCTAGCTAACTTTTTTTGTAGTCTTTTGTAATTTCTTATATTTATTAATGCACCTTGGCGAATGCTCGAGAAATTAACTTGGCTCATATCTCCTGTGTATGTGGCATAATCAACTTTTAAAGCTTTTGCTGTTTCTTGATTTGCACTTAATAAGAATTGTTGGAGTGATACTGGGTTATATTCTTTTATCATTTCAACATCGACGTTTGATGGAATGAATTGCATTTTTCCACTATCAACTTCTCTAATTAATTGTATCTCTTCATCATCGCCTAGCGTGTCGGCTAATGGATTATCTTTTTCTTTTAAAAAGCCTGTGAGCTTACTTTGCAATTGTGCTCTATCCAGCTCTGCTTCTTTTAAGTCAGCACATTGTGTAACATTCAAAATCACTGATACAAATTCACTTATCCCACGATGTGAAAAAGTAGCTTTATCATTTTTCACATAGATAATATTGTTTGAGTTGATTTCAATTGTTTTGCGAGTTATTGGATCTGTGTAGATAAATGATTTTATCTCTTCACAGCTTTCATCTTTGTATTTTATGCTATAAAATAAATCTTTATAATTCGTGTTGGCTGCTAAAAAGTTCTCACTATCAAGTAACTTAATATGAAGCTTATTTTTTATAATCTCGCAATATATAAAGACTTCGCCATCACGAATTAGGTTGCGTAATATTTGCTCTTCTATATCTTCAAAATCAATATCAAGCTCGTATTTAAACCACTTGTTCTGAATAGCTTTGTTTAGCTTTGTATTTGGCGTGGCTACATCTAATACTAGACCTTCATCGCCAAGGATTTGAGCGACCATTGTATTTAAGTAGCCTTGAATGAGCGGGAAATCATTTTCTAAATTTCTTGCTTGTATCCTAACTCGCTCAAAATATGTATCTGTTGGGCGTGGAACATTAAGTCTTGCGAATGTGTTTTGCTTGATAGAATTAGTGTAAATTGACTTACTTAGGTTTGTTTTTGCTTTGCGTTGCTTAGAAAAAAAATTAAATAACTTCATGCAAAAATAAACCTCATCTCTTTAACTTTTAAAGAGTTCGCATAAGTGCTTTTTAATCTTTCAAGCTCAAGCACTAGCTCTGCACTTGATTTTTTGCTAATTACAACGCCATCAATTGTATATGAAGTGATAGGGTCTGCAAGGCTCTCGCTTTGCAAAACTTCATCAATGGCAATGTCAATTAATCTAATTCTTTCTCTTATACGCTCTTTATTCATAGCGTGAGTTTAAAAAATAAAAGGTTGTTATTTGTATTACAAATAAGAATTTATTTAATTTGTAGATAAGGCAATGTTTTTATGTGTTTTTATAATTTAAATGAATGAAGTTGATTTTTAATTTTTTTCACAAATCGGAAACCTGCAGACGCGAACCCCCAACTCTTGAAAAATCACAGGAAGAACCTAAACAATATCTAGCTCACAGTTGCTATCTAACTCTTTATATTTTTCTAATAATTCAAGTTTTAAATCATTTAGTAATACTTCACAAGCTTCTTGCAAGCTTGAATGTTTATGCACTTCTTTATCAAGCTCATAAACTTTTTTCGTAAGTGCTTTATAAGCATCGCTTAATACATTCTCGACTATTGAAGCTTTTATGTATTCTTTTTGTTTTATCTCATAATCAAGTCTTTTTAAATCTGTTTCAGCTTTTGCCTTTTCTGTATCAGCGATTATTTTTGCTATTTTGGGGTCATCGCTATCAAGTATCATTTTATCTTGAATGTGGCGAAAATATTCACTAGCAAGCTCCATATCATAGTCCCCGCACGGACTTATAGGTTTAAATTCTCGTGAATTAATAAAATCATATATAGCTCGTGGTGAAACATTGAAAATCTTAGCTACTTCTCTTACTTTCACTCAAATGCCTTTAAGTATTGCTGTAATGCTTGTCTTATTATGACACTTTGTTTTATATTTCTTTCTTCGCTATATTTAATTAATTTGTATAGTGTTCTATTATCAATACGACAATTTAAGCTATGCATAAATGCTGACTTTTTATTCCTTATCTTCTTCATTGCTTAATCTTCCTTTTCTTTTTACTCAAAAATGTTTTTATAGCTGCTAGGTTTAGTACACTTAAATCTAATGCTTCATTTCTATCTCTATCTTTTGTAAATCTTAAATTCTCATCTCCATATTTATTTTTTACAACTTTTAAGCTCTCGGCTGTTAGTTGCTTGAAATACTCATCGCTATAAGTTTTTGCAAACACTACACGCTTATTTTCTATCATCGCAAACACTTCGCTTTTGCCTGTAAAAGTTCCGATTTCAATTAATCCTACACCACTTTTAACCGCCTTTACTTTGTTTACCAAAAGCTTTTTATTATTGCTTGTTTCATTCGCTCCTTTAGTGGCAAAATAGCTCTTATGCCTAGCTACGAAGTTATAAACTTCTTCTGTTAGATAGCCACTATCTACAAAACATAGGCTACATTTTAAATACTCGCCAACTTCGCTCATAAAAACACCATTTTGCACTAATTCATGTAACTTGTCCCATACCATTAACTCTCTTGGATTACCTTTGATAATCTTATGCGTAATGTTATAAACTCGCAAATCTTTTAAGTCTTTGTTCGCTCCTGCGAAATTAACTTCAAGCCTATCTTTTTGCACATCCACGCCAGCCACGATAAACGCCACATCACTTGAAAAGCTAAGATTGTCATAATCTCTTTTAAGCTTGATTAAATCACTTTCATTCATCTTGCTTTCTACTTTTGGTGTGTAGGTCCTAGCTAGTGTGGTATTTATAAATACTTGCAAACCTGCTTCGCTTTTACACTTATCTTTATAGTCTTTTATAATGCTTTTTAAACTCACATACTCACTATAAAGTGATGAGAGATGAAACCCTGCCACATCGCTTTCACACTCTTTTATCCACTCACCTTTTTTAATTATTGCAAGGCGTTCTCTTTCGCTTATTTCATATTTACAACTAATGCAAACTAGGCATTCTTTATCTAAATCCACATTCTCCCATTCCAAAACTTGCTTAAACTCACATTTAGGACAAGGCACATAAAAGCGTCTTTTATCACTCTTATCGTATTCGTTTTGTATCTTGCTAGTGCCATGTAAAGTAGGCGTGCTAACTAGCAAAATCTTTGCGTTTGGAAAAGTAATTGTTCTTTTCTCTGCTAGTGCAACGCTATCACCTTCTGCTGTATTAGAGCATCTATCTACTTCATCAACTATTAAAAAGCCAATGGGTTTAGATGCTAATTTGCTAACACTATTTGAACCTACGAAGTTTAAAGAACCGCCCTTAAAATTCTTAATTAATATCGTATCACTTGCATTCTCTCCCATAATCTTCGCCACTTCTTTACAATCTCGTTTAAGTGGTGCGAACCTACGCTTACTAAAATCTTCTGCCATACCTTCATCAGGTAGCATGTAAAGTATCGGCGTTGGATCGTGTGCGATTAGATACGCTAAAGTATTTAAGCACATTTCAGTCTTGCCAAGCTGTGAAGCTAAGTTTAATACTACTCGTTTATGCTCTTTATCACTAATTATAGTTAGTATCTCACGCTGATAACTAGCTGCTTTAAATCTTCCTGGACGAGCACTTCCTTCCGCACTTAAGAAACGATATTTCTCACTCCACGCTAACAAATCCAAGTGTGGCTTAGTAAAAATACTATTCGCAAGTAACGAATAAAGATGCTTCGTATTCTCTAAGTCGTAATTTACGCTTGTAATCATTTATTAGCTCCGCATATTTGTAGTATATAAACTCATTTTCAAAAAACACGATTTTATAACCTTGCCTTATTTCTTCATTGCTTAAGAAATCTTTAAAATCTTTCTTGCTTTGCTCTCTAGCAGTTCTTAGCAATATGCTCTCAATCTCATTAAGATTTGTATATTTACAAGTTGAGTGTAAAACGCTAAAGCTTTCTTTAATAAAGTTTGTTAATTCACTATCTTCATTGAACGCCTTGATTTTTTGCTCTAATAATTGTCTTCTTAGCGAATACGCTTCTCTTAGCTTAACTCTTGTGTAATCACTCTTAAACTCTTCAAATACTAGTAGCTTTAGGCTCGGTATTTTATAAGCAAAATCAGGCGTATAAATACGCTCTACTCTTGTGTTTTTTAATGGTGGCTTTCTTGCGTGATTTTTACTATTGCGTTCTAAAGAATATTTAGTTTCTAAAGTGTCAATAATCTTAATCGGTGCTTGATGAACTAAGTCTTTAATCGCTCCTACGCTTTGCCAACTATCCAAGATTTCAAGGCGTTTTAATTCAGGTTTTGAGCTACTCATACTATGACCTTAACTAGAATATTTTTTAAGTTTTCTTTGCTCTTGCATTCTGCTAAATATTCTTGTTTAGATTTATCATCTCTTAAAAATAATTGTAGTTCTTCGGTGTTCTTTAATATATGCTTATTTCCTTTTTTATCATAAAATAAACAAATAGCATTAAAACATTTGTTTTCAATATGTCTAATTGCTTTTTTATTACTAGACTTCGCTATTTGAATATATTCATCTTTAAGATTTTTAATATTCCAATAGTTGCTAAAATAATCAGCATCAGAATATGCAAAATGTTTTAATCCCTTACGCCTAATTAACTCAGCTAGTGTGTCATCTTCAAACGCAACGCATTGGCAATTAAAGTTAAAAAAACTAGCTACATTTTTAAGAGTATTCAAAGCAGTGTTAAAACTTTCTTCATAATGTAAATCTAATATCTCTGCAATACTAGGTAAAGTTCTACAAGTTACAATAGCTTTATCTACAACACAAGCTAACTCATCATTATCTAAATCCTTTAGCTTATCATAATATAAATCAAATCTTTTAAAATCATCATTAAATGCATTGAATAAGTTTTGTAGTATTTTTATTTTCATAATTATCCTTTCTTAGTTGATTTTTCATTTGTTCATAGTAATTTGTGCCTTCTTCTTTGTCTTTAATTCTTGCTAGTGCTAGTGCTAAATTTTGTTTTTGCTGTGCTTCTAGTCCTGTAAGCTCATTATTCTCTACTTGTCTTTGCAAGTTTGGATGTAGTGCGTAATTATGATTTAAACCAATTTGAGCGTTGCTCTTAAAATAATGGCTCTCGCAAGTTATCCACCCTTTTGCTAAGCATTTATTTATTGCAATAAGTGGGCTTGGGATTTGTTTTAACTCGTTTATTAAATCGCTTATGTAAGCTTCAGTTATCTTGTGCTTTTTGTTACGATTGTTTAAAAACTCATCTAGTTTAGAAATAAACTCATCGCTAGTATTATTTAGCTCGGTTGCTATTCTTTGTGCTTTAAGTTTTAATTGAGATTTATTTTCATTTTGTCCTTTAGTTTTTGTTTGAGAAATTTCATCACAAACAACACTAGCCCCTTTATAAGGGGTTTGGGGTTTTATAAATTCATCTCTTACTCTACTCTTACTCTTATATATATAGGTAGGGTTTGTGTCATTTTGGCAGTCGTTGTGTGCCATTTTGTCAGTTGGCTTGTGACATTTTGTCACTTGCTTTATGCCAAAAAGTCCCTTTAAATTATTTTCAAAATTAGGTTCTAATTGATAAACGACATTGCTTTCATTATGATATAATTTATCATCATTAGCCTTTTTTATTATTAGATTTTTATTTAATAAAACTTCAACATTTCTATAAAATGTCCTTGAAGAAATCTGCAAGGCTTTTATACATTTGTCTAAATTAAACTTGGTTTTGCTTTTTAGTAAAAAATACAATAATTGTTTTTGGGTCTTATTGACTTTTACTAATTCATCAATTTTACTATCAGCTACGCAAAAAGTCATCTTCTCTCCTTTCTAAATTGATAATATTTGGTATCACTAAAAAGTGTGCTTATCTCTGTTAGCTCATTTGCTTTTAGCTCTTCTATGAAGCTATCAAGGTTGTATCTTAAATCCTTATCAAGCTTTAGAATTGTTTTCTTTAGCTCATCTAAAGAAAACTCGCCTTGCAATTTCGCACGCAAATTAGCCATAAACATAGTTCGCTTTTTTTGAGCTTTCAAAAGTTCGTTTGTGTTAAATGTGCCTAGTGTCATTTTTTTTGCACCTTATTTTAAAATATCTTATTTTATACTAAAAAATATATTAATAATAAATATTTTTAGTAAATGATTGTATTATAATGTTTTTTTAATATACTTAAAAGGATATTTTAAGAATAAGATATTAATATTCTTGTAATCGTATTAAGAATTTAAATTAGAAAAAAAAGGAGAAAACATGGGAAACAGATGTTATGTTGCTAAAATTGATGTAGAAAAGAAAGAAATTGAGCTTTTTTATAATCACTGGAATGGTGGATTTTCTAGTATTGTGCCAACGCTTGAAATTGCTAAACATTTACAACTTGATTTTAAAGATTTTGCAAAACTAAATGAAAAGGCTTACAATGAAGGCACAGTCCTTAATGAAGTTATAAAAATAGATGAGAATTTTAGCGTGGCAAAATTCATAGACAAATATGATTGTTATGATAATGGAATTTATTTTATAGATAAGGATTTAAATTTAAGAGCTAGATATTATGATAATTTAGTTTATTGTCATGAAGACTTAGAATATGAGTTTAGCGAAACAGCTGATTATACGATAGAAAAAGCTGATTTGAAAATCAAATCTAGCGATATTAAGCATGATAAATACATATTCACTGATCTTAAATACATTGATAAGCATATCTCATTACACGAGTTTTTAGAGCTATTCAAACCTAGCGATGATAAAAATATCAATACTCTTAATGTGCTAAATAAAAGCATAGAATACTTAGATATTGGCTTACATAATGAAGATTTTGAAGCGATAAAAGTTGTTGAGAAAATATTAAGCGATTTGGCTGATGATTTAGGAGTTAAAAATGAGTAAAGAACTAATCAATATCATAAGCAAAGATGATTTAAAAACGCTAGTAAATCAAGTGTATGAGCAAAGGAAAATTTATCGTGATAAATATTATGTAGAAATGTGTTTTCCATTGCTACAAAGTGGAGAATGCAGTTACTTATTTGAAAACGCTGTAGATTTAAGAAAAATTAAGAATTTTAATATTTATGCTGCAGAGCCTGATGATTGTGTTGACAATCTTTCATTATTTATAAAGTTAAACATTGCATATTGCAATAAAGAAATTGATATAGAAGTATATTGTTATGACCTTATTTATGATGTTTCTTACGACAAGCTAAGGATACGACGCACACCTAAAAGCACGGTAGAAGAAACCACAAACGCAATTATCGAGCTAATAGAAGAGATTAATAATAAACAGTCTTTATTTGAGCTAGTTTGGAGCGAGTGATGAGAATAGTTTTTACTTTTATTAGGCATGAACTCGCAATGTTTATATTATTACTCTTTTTAGCATTATTGTGTGTTGTGTTATTTAGTTGCTTTTTTTATGGATTTGTTTATTTAGGCACAGGTTTGTGGGATAACATGGGTATTCTAGCAGTTGCTTTTATAAACTTGGGTGTTTTCGTTTTTTGCTTTGATTTTGCACATGAATATTATAAAAAAATCATATTTGTATCTAAAGAACTTAAGACGGACATAGAAAGCATTGCTATTTTATCTTCTGATACTTTGCAAGGGCTTTATGATGAGTGTGTGGAGCGTAAAATAAAATCATTATCTCAAGAAAAGGAGAATGAGCTATGAACCTACAAAAAATAAAAGAATTTTTAAAAATTACCAAATTATATTTTCAAAATAGGCTTAAGCCATTAAGGATGGTTCAAAAATATTACGACATTAGCATTGATGAATATCTAGCATTAAGCCCTAGACAAAGAATTAAATTAATAGAAGAAGTTGCATACGAAGAAAGACAACGCAAGATAAAAGAGCGTGAAAGACGGAATAAAGAACTAGATAAACAAAGCGAAAAGTTATTTAATGAAATAAAGCAAAGGAAAAGAGATGAAAATATTTAATCTATTTAAAAAGAAAAATAAAGGTGTGACAGTTTGTGGCAAGAGTATTATTATAAATAATATTGATATTAATAAAGTCTTTAGCGAATGTATCGCTAGACTTGATGAAGCTATAAAAGAGAAAAGCTTTGATGATGTAAAAGCTATAAGAGATGGATTAGAACAAATACAAAAAGAAATAGAACAAGATAACGATTTTGTATTTGATAGTAATAACTGCATTTATGTTAATAGTAGCAACATTAATAGTAATAATATAAATAGCTACATAGGAAATAACATAAATTCAACAGCATTTTTTAGTAGCGTCGTTACAAATATAGGCGATGGGAAAAAGAAAGCCAAAATAAAGCAAAGAAGCTTTTTTAATCGTGGAAATATGGCAGGTGGAAATATAGTTATTTCGCAAAATAATATAAATGGCGATAATTTTTTTGATGGTAAGTAGGTAAAAATGCAAACTATTTGGAATGTAATATCTATATTTATCAACTAAA
>NZ_JACGAS010000006.1:0-76919 GCF_020138135.1 Campylobacter sp. RM12647
CTAGTTGAACCTGCACGAGCACCGCCACGACCTTTTTGTCTCCATGGTTTTTTACCACCACCGCTAACATCGCTTCTACCTTTAGTATGAGCTGTATTTGCTCTCATGCTAGCTTGATATGATTTTACATATAAATAAAGGTTATGAGGATTTACTTCAGCGTATCTTGCTGGTAAATCAAGCTCGCTAGCTTTTTCAAATTTATCGTTTAATACGCATACTTTCATTTTACAATCCTTACTTTACCCATTGCACCATTATAACCTGCAACGCTACCTTTTAATACTAAAACACCATTTTCAGCGTCAAATGAAACA
The DNA here is from genome assembly GCF_020138135.1 of Campylobacter sp. RM12647. NCBI lineage: Bacteria > Pseudomonadati > Campylobacterota > Epsilonproteobacteria > Campylobacterales > Campylobacteraceae > Campylobacter > Campylobacter sp. RM12647. Next base: position 318 of record NZ_JACGAS010000006.1, read on the forward strand.
ACTTCATTTTTAACAGTAACTAATTCATTACCAAAATGACCCGCCATTTTGCGTCCTTTTTGAACACGACCTGGCCACTCGCGGTTACCTATAGAACCTGAGCGTCTGTGAAAACGGCTACCATGACTTGCTGGACCACCTGCAAATCCGTGTCTTTTAATAACACCTGCAAAACCTCTACCTTTTGAATTAAAGCTTACTTTTAAAACTTTTGCTTCAGCTAAAGGTGTAGTGTCAATGTCACCTGCTTCTTTATTTGCTACTTCTAAACTAGCAAATTTGTTAAACTCTGCACTTAGGCTGTATTTTTTTTGCTGACCTGCTATGCACTTGTTTTGATGTTTACCTTGTGCGTAAGCAACGATAGCTTTACCATCTTTAAGTTCGCAAACTTTTGTTTTTACTAACTTAAGTAATGTTACAGGAGTGCTAGATGTGTTAATTGTTCTACTCATTCCGATTTTTTCAACAATATATTCCATACTCTATCCTTACTTGCCCATTGCACGAACTTCAACATTAACTTCTGGTGCCAAATCAAGCTTTGTTAAGCTATCAACGGTGTCAGTAGTAGCAGCCAAAATATCAATCATACGAGCGTGAATTCTCATTTCAAATTGTTCTCTTGAATCTTTATTGATGTGCGGAGATCTTAAAACGGTATAACGCTTTATTTTTGTAGGCATTGGCACTGGACCTCTAATTTCAGCACCAGTTCTCTTAACGGCTTCAACAATTGCCGCAACTGTACGATCTAGAACCCTATGGTCATAAGCTTTTAACTTTAACCTAATTCTTTCCATAATTTTTCCTTTTAAAAGAACTCGTTGGCATTTAAGCCAACCCATTAAAGAACATGTGATAAGTATCACAAAAACTAAAATAGGTTCGCAAGTGTATTTAATATAAGTTTATTTGTCAAGAAAAAATAAATTTTTTCATATTTTTTGTCTTTTTTAAAAAGATAAAAATAAAAATTATAAACTATAAAATACTAAATTTATTTTAAAATATACTAATATAAATTTTTACTCATTATGATAAGATATATACAAAAATATATCTAAAAAAGCAAAAATTAGAAAATTATTAATAATACTTAGTATGAAACAAAATCACTAATAAAATTAATAATCAATAAAATAGTATTTTGTATAAAATCTATTTGTTGATATAAGCAAAAAGTATTAAATCTCAAAAAATTAATAAAAATTTTATAAAACTTGCTCATAATTAATATTGTTGAATAATAATTTTTTCCGAATTTTTATTGTAAACTCGGAAAAAATTAAATCATAAATTTTTACAATACTTTATTATCTTGTAATAGTTTTTTAAATTCTTCTTTTAAAAATGGTTCTATTTCTTTATATGTTAAACGAACTTTTATATATCCACTAGCGTATGAAAATAATTCATAAGGACTATATGAAAATACTATTCCTAAATTATCAAAATAAAAATTATTTAATTCTAAAGGACTAAAAAATTTATTATCTTTTTCTGGATGTTTAGTTGTATTTTGAAAATCTCTTATTTTTTTAGTGATTTTTTCTTTTAACTTATCTGTATCTTTAAAAGCTTCGTTTGATGAAATAATTTTACCTGTTTTATCTAAAATTGCATATTTTTTAAAATGTAAAGGATGGGCACCTTTATTGTCTTCTACTAAACTAAAACTTATACTCGTTAAATCATTCTTAGCAAATATTACATCTTCTAATATTTCTAAAGTTCCAAAATGAGTTAAGCTTTGAGCAAAAAATTCATTTAAATTAAGTTCTTCTTTATTATTTCCAGATAAATATCTAATCTTAAAATTACCATCACTTGTGCCGATACTAATACTATCATATTTAACCCCAATTGATTTTGAAGCCTCATAATCTATATTATTTGTTATCGTATCGTTACATGCAAAACATACATTATCTTGCATTATATTCATACCACTAACAAACTCAACTTTATCTTTATGGTCGTTAATTGTAAAATATGCGGTTTTATCTTTATCTATCATTAAAAACCCAGCAGAATTTAAACTAAGTGCCAAAATACTTGAAATTAATACTTTTTTCATTTTATACTCCTTAAATAAAAATAGTATTTTATCTTAAGTTAATAACACTTAAAAATTTTAATTAATTTTGTTTCACGTGGAACATATTTTATAATAATCTAAATTTGTTCTAACCCGTTTTCACAATAACTTTTATCATTTAATAAAGTATTTAAATAAATTTTATGGTTCTGTTCTAAATTTCTTTCATTTTCTTTATGATATATATGATATGCTATTGCTTGATGTTTTAGTCTTTTTAATTTATAGCCCTTATTTAAGAACCTTATTACAAATTCACTATCTTCTCTTCCCCAACCTTCAAAATCATTATTAAATCCATTAATTGAAATAGCATCTTCTTTGTAAAAACCCATATTGCAACCACGAATACCTTTTATGTATATTTTTTTATCATTCGGTGTTTTTTGTGCTATTGATTTTAATTTTTTACAAATACTTTTATCAATTTTTGAGAAGTACTTAATTATTTTTGATAGAACATTAATTTTGTTTGCTTTAAATGTTCTTATATTTAATTCTATATTATCTTCTCTAATATCTTTTGAAATATTTTCCTTTAAACAAATTCTACTACCTTGTAAAAATACCCCTTTTTCAGCATTATTTTTATAATTTTTTATAAAATCATTATCTACAAGCATATCTGAATCAATAATAACCAAAAAATCTCCACTTGATATTTTTATAGCATTATTACGAGATCTTGCTAATCTAAATCCTAAATCTTCTTGATACGCATGTTTTAATATAACAGGATATTTACTAAACTTTTCAATTATATCCCAGTTATCTCCACCATCATCAGCTATAATTATTTCATCTGGTAATGTAGTCATTTTAAAGACATATTCAAGGCATCTTGTTAGTGCTACTTTATCGTTGTAAGTTGTGATTATTAAAGAACAAGTTGGAATTTTTGCATCTTTTAATTTTGCATATTTAAAAAAAGAACCTAAAGCATTGCATAAACTTATTATAAATCCATTAAAACCATCTTTTATTCCTAATTTTAAAAAATAGAATTTAAAAAATGTAAAAAATCCGTGGCTTATAGCTTTAAAAGTGCTAGTTTTTTTATTTTTATTATTTTGTGCATAAATTTCTGTATATCTTTGTAATTTTGTTATTAAATCATAAATTGAATTGAAAGCAAAATGGTGAAGATGGATATTGGTTTTTATTAATTGTGAATTATTTTTAATGATAATATTTTCATGAACATTAGCGTCATCATAATTAGTATGAGTTTTATTAAAAATCCTAACTATATAATCAGGATAAAACCCACAAGTTTTTATCCATTCATTTTTATAATAATTTTTTCTATTTATTGCATAGATTTTTGTAATATCGCTAAAATCAAGATTTTTTAAAAGCTCTAAACTATTAAAATCTATTACTTCATCAGCATCAATACAAAAGACCCAGTCATTACTAGCTAAATTTACAGCAAATTGTTTTAATTTGCCAAATCCTATAAAAGGTGAGCTAAAAACTTTTACATTTTTAAATTCTTTTGCAATACTAACGCTGTTATCAGTGCTTTCATTATCTACTAACACAATTTCATCAAATTCTGCTAAAGCATTTAAACAACGCTTTAAATTTTTTTCTTCATTTTTAGCGATAATGCAAACACTTATTTTCATTGACAACCTTCGCATTCAATGCTTCTATCAACAGGTTTATTATCTAGATGTTCGCTTGCTGGACTTTCACTTCTTAGATAATAACAAGATTTAAGTCCTAGTGAGTGAGCTAATGTATAAATACTATTTAAATACCCACCACTTGCTTTGTCAAGACTAACAAATATATTTAAGCTTTGTCCTTGGTCTATCCATTTTTGGCGAATTGCAGCAGCACGAACTAAATCTCTTTGGTCAAGCTCATAAGCTGTAACATAATATTGCCAGGTATCAAGACTTAGATTTGGTACAACATTAGGTATCATTCCACTTAAGTTTTGTTCAAACCATTTTCTTTTATACACAGGTTCAATTGTTTGAGTAGTTCCAACTAAAATTGATATGCTAGAAGTTGGAGCTATTGCCATTAAATAGCCATTTCTTATACCTTGTTTGCTAACTTTCTTTCTTAAATCATTCCAATCACAATTTGATTGATTAAATAAATTATCTCCTAGTGTTAGCATTTTTGCATTATCGTTAGCAACATCAATAGGGAAAATTCCCTTACTCCAATTACTTCCTTCATATTCAGGATATACACCTTTTTCAACTGCTAAATCACTACTTGCACTTATAGCTTCATAAGATATATTTTCCATAATTTTATCAATTAATTCAAAGTGGTCGTTAGTCCCAAACATTATTCCCTTTTCTGCTAACATTTGTGCTTCACCCATAACACCTAAACCTATTGCACGAGATTTAAGGTTAGTGTTTTTTACTTTTGCGTGTGGATAAAAATTAAGTTCTATTACATTATCAAGCATTCTAATTGCTATTGGAACTACTCTTTTAATATCTTCTATACTATTAATTTTACTTAAATTTATACTAGCTAGATTACAAACTGCGGTTCTTCCTTCATCATATTCTTTTTCTACTATATAAACTTTTTTACCATTTAAAGTATCAAGGCTACTTAATTTTTTTGCAGTTTTTACTTGTGAATTATCAAGAGTTAAAATATCATTTTCTTCATAAATCTTTATACTACCATCTTCAAAAGTAGCTTTTATTTTATAATGATTTGGGTCTGTATTTTGAAAAATTTCTGTGCATAAATTAGAACTTCTAATAAGACCTGAATGAGAATTTGGATTAGCTTTATTAGCATTATCTTTAAAGCATAAAAACGGCATTCCACTTTCAAAATAATTTGTTAAAATCTTTTTCCAAAGCTCTTTTGCATCCATTACTTCTTTTACTATATTTTCATCTTTTTCAAGTCTTTCATACTCTAATTCAAATTCTTTTCCGTATAAATCACAAAGTTGTGGAGTATCAAATGGGTCGAATAAAGTCCATTTTCCATTTTCAGCAATTCTTTTCATAAATAAATCATTTATCCATAAAGCAGGAAATAATTCGTGAGCTCTTCTTCTTTCTTCTCCGCTATTTTTTCTAAGGTCAATAAAATCGCAAACATCCATATGCCAAGGCTCAATATAAACAGATATTGCACCTTTTCTTGTGCCTAATTGATCAACCGCTACAGCAATGTCATTTGTGATTTTTAAAAATGGAATAATTCCACCAGCTGCATTTTTATGTCCGTCTATACTACCACCCATAGCACGAACCTTACTCCAATCCCAGCCTATTCCACCGCCAAATTTAGATAATAAAGCCATTTCTTTATAAGAATCAAAAATACCTTCTATATTATCAGGGGTTGAGCCGATATAACACGAGCTTAATTGGTGTCTTGTTGTTCTTGCGTTACTTAAAGTTGGAGTTGCACACATAACTTCAAACTTGCTTATTAAATCATAGAATTTCTTAGCCCATTCTTGCCTATTTAATTCGTTTTGAGCTAAAAACATAGCTATTGCCATAAACATATGTTGTGGTAATTCAATAGGATTACCTTTGCTATCTTTAATTAAATATCTATCATAAAGGGTTTTAATACCTAAGTAAGTAAATTGTAAATCTCTTTCAGGTTTGATATAAGAATTTAAATCATCTAAGTCATATTTTTCTTTAAGACCTAAAAATAATCTTCCTGCTTTTTCTCCACGCTCAAAATATTCTCTTAAATGCACATATTCTTTTTGTGGATTAACTTTGTGATATAAATCATATAAAAATAATCTCGCAGCTACAAAAGTCCAATTAGGTCTATCTATATCTATTTTATCAACTGCTGTTTTTATTAAAGTGTTTTGTATTTCTTCAGAAGTTATCATATCTCTAAATTGTATTTTAGCATCAACTTCTAGCTCACTTTGGCTTACATTATCAAGCCCTTCGGTTGCTAAAGTTGTATATTTTTTAATCTTAGATATGTCTAATTCTTCTACTCTACCTGTTCTTTTTACTACCTTCATGATTGATTATTTTTCCTTTGTGAATTTTAAAAAAGAATGTATTATAATAAGTAGATATATAATAAAGGTTAAAAAGAGTGGGATATTTATATAAAAAATTTTTTACTACAGAAAATAAAAAAGCTTATCAATTAGTTATGCAAAATTTAAACTACGATTTAAAAAAAGCACAAAGATTTTGTGATAAAAATCGTGTTATTATTTTTAAAAATAATGTTAGTAAAAAGCTAGAAAATACTTTAAATATAGAAGAAATAAATTTAACTGATATTGAAATATGTAAAAAGAATTCTATTATTTGTGGAGAATATTATTTACTAATTTATGAATGCGTTAGTAATAATTTAAAACCAATTTTTGAAAATGAATATTTTGCAATTTTTAATAAACCAAGTGGAGTTTTATCACATCCTAATGGAAGAAATTGTGAGTATTCTTTAAATGATGAAATTTGGCAAAAATATGGAGAAAATGCAAGTGTAGCTCATAGGCTTGACGCTGCTACAAGTGGTCTTATAATGGTAGCTAAAACAAAAACTGCCAATAAAGAATTAAAAGAACTTTTTGCAAAACAAAAAATACACAAAGAATATTTAGCATTAGTATGTGGTAATATTAAAAATGATTTTTGTGTTAGTGCAAGACTTAAAAATGATGATGATTTAAAAAATAAAATGCAAGTTTGTGTAGATGGCAAGATTTCACAATCTGAATTTATAGTTATCAAAAATTATCCTAAATATACACTTTTAAAAGCAATTCCACTAACAGGAAGACAACATCAATTAAGAGTGCATTTGCATTATGTAGGAAATAAAATCGCAGGGGATAATTTGTATGGACTTACTAACAAACAAGCAAGAGATATTTTAGATAAGAAAATATCAAATATAAAAGAACTTTGTGGCGCAAGTAGGCTTTGTCTTCATTCTGCAAGATTAAAATTTACTTATAAAAATCAAGATTATGATTTTTATAATGATGATATAGAAAATGAATTTTTAGGAGCAATTAAATGAATGGATTAGATATATTTCAATATTTATTTATGGGTGTTGTTTGCATTGGTGGAATTATTGGAATGATTTTTATCATAATCAATGAAAAGAAAAAATAATGTTTCACGTGAAACTTTTTATCATTAGATTATTTTAATGTTTCACGTGGAACATTAAACTTATAATAAAATTAAAATTATTTACATACAAAATAAATTCATTAAACAAAAATTTTATTCTAAAACTTTGTTATAAATATAAATATAAAATATTTTATAAATTTTATTGAAGGAGAAAATATGAAAAAGATATTAATTTCTTTATTTTGTATAGGTGCATTAAATGCTAGTTCAATCAGTGAAATTGAAAAATTAAAACAAGAAAATGAAATTCTAAAACAAAGAATTGATGCTTTAGAAAATAAATTCTATGACCCGTTTGATGATTTTTTTAAAAGTTTTGATGCAATCAATAAACAACATATAAAAGCTTTAAATGAAATCAAAAAATCAATGGAAGATGATTTTAAAAACTACAAATCAAATTCTAATTACTCAAGTTATTTTCAAATCAACAATATCATATCTTATATGAAACAAACTTCACAAAATATAGATAATAAAACCAATTCAAAAATAGAAATAAAAACATATAACGAAAACACAAAAAAGGAATATTTATTAAAAGATATTATAAAAGATTTTGATACTTTTAAGGTGTATTTTAATTCAAAAAATCTTGATAAAAATATAGAATTAGACAAATTCTACATTAGTAGTAATGGCTTTGTATTCTTATCAAAGGATTTTAAAAATCAAATTATTATTAATTTTGAAGATATGAAAATTTATTTAAAAGATGAATTTTTAAAAGAACTTTCTTTATAAATTCACAAACCCTATTTTATAAATAGGGTTAAACTTTAAAAATATATTAAAATATAAATTTAATTACCGATATATTAGTATAATCAGTAACTAAATATAAAGGTAAATTATGAAGCAATCACTTCTATTAGAATTAATCTATCCACTTCCTGCGGCAACACTTGGTTTTGAACTTTTAGTATTTTTAGGTTCAATATATTTTAAAAAACTAAATATCACTTTTATAACATTGTTATTTTTAGCTAGTAGGATATTATTTATTTTTATGGATTTTCAACAAGCCCACGCATATATTTCACTATTTTCACCGATTGTATTTGCAATATTATTAACGCTTAAAAAAGATTATCTTTCTACAAAAAGATTAATTCCTGCTTATTTAGTAGTATTGTTTTATATCTTAATTGGTATATTTATTAAAGATTACCAATTCATATCATATTTGCATAATTTAAACTTTATAAATCTTACTTATGTTTATTCAGATTTTTCTTTTTGCTTATTTTTAGTTTTAATGATTTATGTTGTAATTCTTAGAAAAATTAAAAATTTTGAATGTTTCTTGCAAGGTGCATATATTGCAGCCTATTTTCAATTTATATTCTACAATAGCCTTCAATTTTATAATTTAAGTTATTTTGAATTAGGCTCATTTATATTCTTAGCTGCTATTGGTTATCAAGGATATAAACTAGCGTTTTATGATTCACTAACTAATGTTTATAACAGAAGAGCTTATGACACTACTGAAGTAAAAAATAAAGATGTAATTGCTGTAGTTGATATAGATTTTTTTAAAAAGATTAATGATACTTACGGGCATGATGTAGGAGATATTATTTTAAGAAGTCTTGCAAGTATTTTGAAACAATATTCAAAAGCTTATCGTTATGGGGGAGAAGAATTTGTTTTAATTTTTAAAGAATATGATTTTTATAAATGTGTTAGCTTACTTGAAAACCTTAGAAACGAAGTGCAAAATCATACTTTTAAAGCTAAAAATCACGAAATAAAACTAACTATTAGTATAGGTGTTAGTTTGGTTACAAACTCTAAATTTGGAGCGTTTGAAACTGCTGATAATAGACTTTATAAAGCTAAACAAACAGGAAGAAATAAAACTATATTTGAATAACCAAAGTCATATTAAATTCTTTAATAAATTTATTATTTATACTAAGTTTGTGAGTATATTTATTTTTATAAAATTACTTAAAAGATAATAATATTTGAAAACCTTATTTTAAATCCTATAAATTAGAATTTAAAATAAGAAAATTCAATGTTTAAAACTCAAATCTAATACTTGCATTAATATTATAATCAATATTTAAATTCCCACTAAAAGTCTTTTCAGCTTCTATATTTAATCCTAATTTTTTACTAATATTTTTATTAAGTCCTATACTTGCAAAACCTCTTTTATCTTTCTTCGCTCCACTAAAAGCAAAAGAACTAATCCCATCACTAACTAAAAAATCAGGATTATTAGTTAAATCAAATATTCCACCAATTCCAGCTCTTAATGTTGTATTATTAATATCTACTCCAGTATAAACTGCTGCTTTTGATACCATTAAAACTTTTGAAGAAGATGTAATATTGACATTTGATACTTGAGATAAATTGCCAAATTGAATTACTTTTTCACCTTTAATATCAGTCTTTGGGATATAATTTGCAATCAATTCTACGCTAGGCTCTAAATAAAATTCATCACCAAATCTATAACCTAATTCAGCACTTGCTATTATACCTGTTCCTTTACTAGTAGAATTGCCTAAAAATGTATCGTTTTTAAACTCGCTTTTATAATGATTTGTTTTAAGAGTAGCATCTAAGAAAAATCCATTATTATAAACATTACTAACATACACTCCAAAACCATAATTATTAATTTTTGAATTAGTAGTATTATCAGTAGTTGTTTTACCGATATTTAGCATAATTCCTGCATAAGTATCAAAATCATTATTATTTATAATTTTGTCAGCACCTAATTGTATTTCATTGGCTTTTATAGAAGTATTTTTGATACTACCTTTATTTATATATCCACGAATCCAAATTCCTGCATTGTTATTAGTAAAACTTCTTAATTCTCCTAAACGCTTATTAAGATTATTATATTCAAACACTTGAGAAAAATAAAATTGCGAAGTCATTAATTTAGCTGATTCTAAAGCTTTTTCATTTTTACCTGTTACCATTAATTTTATAGCTTCTTTTTGTTCTTCTAATGCTATTTCAAATTTTTCTTCATCAGTCTTAGGCTCACTTGGTTTAATAGGATTTGCAGGTTTTAAATCTATCCAAGGAATGCTTGGTTTGATTTCAGGTTTTGCTTCTTCGTTAGGATTAGGTTTAATATTTTCATTAGGATTTATAGGAGTTTCTGGTGTAACTTCTGGCTTAATATCAGGTTTTATTTCTGGCTCACTTGGTTTAGTATCTTCAATATTTGGTGGGGTTGTTGGTTTAATAGGATTTGCAGGTTTTAAATCTATCCAAGGAATGCTTTTATTATCAAAATCTTTTATCATTGTGCCTTTATTTTCTAGACTTTTATCTGTATTTTGATTAATTAACTCTTTTGCTTCGTTACTTGCTAATAAATTATCATTAAAATCTACTAAATCTTTTATTTTATCACTATTAGTCACTATTTCATTTATTTTATTTATATCTAATTTAGAATTATTTTTATAAGTTAAATCATTAAAACTTTGCTTATTATCCTTAGCTAAAACATATACTTGATAATCTCCTACCTTTTCACTCTTTAAATAAGAATTCGCTAAAGCATATTCGCTAATTCCTGAATAGAATTTAAGATTTGTAGCAAAATCATTATTAGCACCCTTTAAAATAGCTAAAGGTAAATTAACACTTAAATTATTTGCTACTAAATTCCCTTTAGTATCTTTGCTAACTACTCCAATAATTCCAAAATTATTATTAGCCCCACTTGTGCTAATTTTAGAAATTATTGCTCCATTATAAGTAGTATTTGTGCCACCTAAGAAGAATGTAGAATTATTTGCAATTAGTTCATTTGTACTAAATGCTCCTAAACTTGTAGAATTATTTAAGCTTATTTTATTTGCTGATATTTTATTTCCTGCTAAATCTTTAAAACTACCTACTAAAGAACTCCTAGTTAAATCAATATTAATAGAATTATTACTTTTAATATCAAAATTAAGAGCTGAATTTGTAGCCTTTAAAACACCCCCCCCCATTAATTCTAAATATCCTTTAGTATTTATATCTTTACCTGCTTTTGTATTAGTTAAATTAAAATTTTTAGCACTATATTTAGCATCACTTATAGATGGTAATTTAAATCCTTCTAAAGTGCTTTTATTTAAAATTATTTCATCAGCACTAAAACCACCTTTAAAAATTGAATTAGTATCATCAATTTTGCTTACATATTCACTTTTTACAATTTTATTAAATACTGAATTAGAGCTTTTTATTTCTCCTGAATAATTATTTAAAGCCCCATCTAAATAAACATTATCTAAGCTTATTTTAGAATTGATAGTAGGTTTTAGAGTTTTTATAAGTCTAATATCATCAGAATTTACAATATCGCCTTTAATATAACTATTTGTAATTATAAATGTTCCAGTAGAAGTTGAACTTTTATTTAAATCAAGACCACCACCAATATAAGCTTTGTCAATATTTGCATTTTTTCCGAGATTTGTTTTAGTGCTTGAATTGATAATAGTATCAAAAGTATTATTTGTAGCATTCATAGTATTGCTTGATTTTGCAATGAAATTTGAATTATTTTTATAAATACCCTTAATAGTAAAATCCCCATCAGTATTTATATACCCTGTTATATTAGAGCCTTTATTATTTTTAGTATCATCTATTACAATAGTGCTTGATTGATTAGCCATAATAGCTGTTGATTTTATATCATTATCTCCTGCTTTTATGATTGAACCACTTATATTTAAATAGGTTTTATCAGTTCCAAAACTACGAGCATTAATAGCTTGATAACTTCTACCACGCTGATAACCTCCTTCTACTAAAGAATTATTTAAATTTAATGTCCCCTTATCTATTAAAATAGCAGAAGCAAATTGAAAATCTGTTCTATCAGCATTACCAGCATAAACACTAGAATTAATTAGAGTAACTATTCCATTATTTTTTATTTTAATAGCTTCTATATTATTACTAAATACACTATTGCCTTGAGAAATAAAAATAGAACCATTATCTGTAAAATTACCGCCAGATACTAATATTAAATAATCTTTATTATCAATTTGTGTATTTTTATAATCAAATATTAGATTTTTATTTTCTATACTATTTGTAGTTAATGTGCCATTAATTACAAAAGTTGAATAAATACTATCATCTATTTTATTGGCTTTAATACTAGATATTCCTGTTTGTTTTATGTCTATATTTTTTGTTAAGTCACCAACAATATTTGTAGCATCATATGAATATAAAATAGTTGTAAGAACTATACTTAATTTAAAAATATTTTTCATTAAAAAACCTTTATTTTTTACATAAATTTGTATTACATAAATTAATATTAAATAAAATTAAGTTATTTTAAAATATTAAATATAAATATTAGAAATATTTAGCTGAATTGTAGGGCTAGGTTTGAAATAATTTTTTTGCAAACTATAATGAATATTGACACATTCATTTTCAAATGGGATAAAATCACAATTAAAACAAATCGCTTCAAAAGTTAAATTATTTTGAGTAAAAGTGCATTTTAAGTGCTTTTCGTTTAATAAAACTAGATTTTTAATAATTACGCCTTTACTTATAAAAAATGGCTTTTCATTACCTTGCCCAAAAGGCTCAAAATCACTTAAAATATCTAATAATTCCATATCAATTTCGCTAAATTCTAACTCGCCTAAAGTATTAGTAGTATCGCAAAAATCAATATCATTATAATTAAATTCTAAATTATTTAGCCTTGTTTTAAATTCTTTTAAATGTTCAACCTTTAAAGCAAGTCCAGCAGCTCCTTTATGTCCGCCGTAATTAGTCAAAATATCGCTAACATTTGATAAAAGCTCTAAAATATCAAGCTCTGCTACGCTTCTAGCACTTCCTTTTGCTAAGTCATCTTCAATATTAAAAACAAAACTAGGTTTATTAAATTGTTTAGCTAAACGACCTGCAACTATGCCTAAAATACCCTTATGCCAATTCTTAGAATAAGCTATGATTACTTTATCATTTTCGTTTGCAAATTCTATGCTTTCTAAAAAACTTTGCTTTTCTTGTTCTTTTCTATCTTGGTTTAATTTTTCTATTATTTCTAATAAATTCTTAGCTTCATTAAGGCTTTTTGCTCTTAAAAATTTATAAGAAATACTAGCATCATCCATTCTTCCACTAGCATTTAATAATGGTGCTATTAAAAATGGAATACTCTCATAATCAAAGAATTTCTTTTTATATTTTTCTTTTAAAACTACAAAAGCAGGACGATTTAATTTATTTAACTCTTTTAAGCCATAGCGAACTAATATATGATTTAAATCATTTAAATTCATCATATCAGCAACAATTGCAATACACAATAAATCTAAAAAACTAGCCATATTGTATTCTATATCTAATTCTTTTTTAATAGCCCCACATAGCCACCAAGCTACTTGCGCCCCGCAAATCTCACAATTAATATGCTTAGAAAACTCACAATCATCTCTTTTTGGATTAATTACAGCATAAGCATTTGGTAAAGTATCTCCTGGGGTGTGATGATCGCTTATTATTAAATCTATACCTAATTCTTTACATTTATTTGCAGCTTCATAAGCTACTATTCCATTATCAACCGTGATTATTAAACTAGCGTCTAAATTACTCACTATATCTTCGCTAATTCCGTATCCATCGCTAAAACGATTTGGAATTTTAACAATTATTTCTACACCTAAATTAGCAAAAAATTCACTCATAATAGTAGAAGATACTATGCCATCTACATCATAATCTCCTACTACTGCTATTTTTTCTTTATTTTTTATTGCCTTAGCTATTCTAATTGCTGCTTTATTCATATCCTTAAAGGTATGAGGTTTTGGAATAGTGCTAAGGCTTTTATGAAAATCGTTTTTAAATCTATCTTCTAAAACCTGCTTAATTTTAGTTTTATTTAGTGTAAGCATTGTCTAATAAAGCCTAAGATGACAGGATTTGCTTTAGTTAGCCTTGAAGTAAATTCAGGATGATATTGAACGGCTACGAAGAAATCATTATTTGTATTTTCAATAGCTTCAATAAGTCCATTTGATTCTCCACTAATAATAAGTCCATTTTGCTCGTATAAATCACGATATTTTGAGTTAGCTTCATAGCGATGGCGATGTCTTTCATAAGCTACTTTAGAATTATATAACTTACTTAAAAGTGTGCCTTCTTTTATATTGCAAACATATTCGCCAAGTCTTAAAGTCCCACCTAATGGAGTTTTTATTGTTCTGATTTCTTTTGAACCTGATTGATTAATAAATTCATCAATTAAATAAACAATAGGATTTTTAGTATTCTCATCAAATTCAGTTGAGTTAGCATCATCAAGTTTTATAACATTTCTAGCAAATTCAATTAAACTAAGCTGCATTCCAAGACAAATTCCTAAAAATGGGATATTATTTTCACGAGCGTATTTAATAGCCTTGATTTTACCTTCAACACCACGCTGTCCAAATCCACCAGCTACAAGTATTCCATCATTTCCAGCTAAATCATTTTCATCTTTTAATTCTTCGCTATCTATCCAATTAATCTCTACTTTTGTATCAAGATTTGCACCTGCGTGAATTAGTGCTTCTGTTAAAGATTTATAACTTTCTTTTAAATCTATATATTTTCCTACGAAAGCAATTTTAACTTTTTTGCTTGGATTAATTATTTTTTCTGTTAATGCTTCATACTCTTTTAAATTAGGAGTTTTTAGCTTTAGATTTAAATGTTTTGCAATAGGTAAAAGTATATTTTGCTCTAAAAATTTAAGTGGAATTTGATATATGCTTTTTGCATCAATACTTTCTATTACACAATCAATTTCTACACCGCAACTCTTTGCAATTTTTTCTTTTATTTCATCGCCTAGTGGAATTTCACTACGAGCTATTATCATATCAGGACTAATACCTATTCTTCTTAATTCTCCAACTGAATGTTGGGTTGGTTTAGTTTTTAATTCTCCTGCTACTTTTATAAAAGGAACAAGAGTTAAATGTGCGTAAAATACATTATTTTTTCCGTATTTAAGTCCTAAAGAACGAATTGCTTCAAGGAATGGTAAGCCTTCAATATCTCCAACCGTTCCACCAATTTCTACTACTAAAACATCTTGATTTAAAGCTGCTGCTTCCATTCTACTAGCAATTTCGCCTACAATGTGTGGAATTACTTGAATAGTTTTACCTAGATATTCTCCACGGCGTTCTTTTTCAATTACGCTTTGATATACTTTTCCTGTAGTAAAGTTATTAAGATGAGTTAAATCTTCATCTAAAAATCTTTCATAATGTCCTAAATCAAGGTCAGTTTCTGCACCATCTTTTGTAACAAAAACTTCTCCATGCTCAAGTGGGCTCATAGTTCCTGGGTCAATATTTATATAAGGGTCAGCCTTTAAAATACTTACCTTTAATCCACTTTGTTTTAATAAACTTGCAATGCTAGCTGCTGCAATTCCTTTACCAAGTGAGCTTAAAACTCCACCTGTTACAAATATAAATTTAGCCATACTTTTTCCTATCAGTTTTTTTTATTGTATATAATTTTAATAACCAATCAAATAACTTCGTTTTTTAAAAATTCTAAAACCCTAATTTGTGCGAAATCTTCAATTTCTTCTTCGCCTTCTTTAATTGATTTTTTCAATACTAATCTATCAAGTTGAACGAAATTAATTTTTCGCTTTAGTTTTGGATTTTGTTTAGTTAATTTTTTAATTCCTTTAAGTATATTATCAACTCCCATTGTATCTTGTTTAATATATTTTATATATTGATAAATGGTCGCTAAAAATATTCTTCTTTTGATTTCTTTTTTATAGATTTCTTTTGAGAGTTGTTCTATTTTTCGCTTTAAATCTTGTCTTTCATCTTTAACAACTCCTGCAATACAAGAAATTAATTTAGCTCTTAAATCAAAAGAATTATTAACTCCTATAAAAGTAATTCTTAAATTCGCTAAAAAAATATAAATTAAATCTAATTTCATTTACCCTCTATTAAGTCATTTTATCTTAAAATGCGTTTTCTCAAGTCAAGCCTTGTGCAATGTTTGTAAAAAGCAGAGCTTCAGGATGGGAACATAGCAGAGCACTTTTTATGAGTGTGTGCCGCAAGTCTCTTGGCTTGGGTTTGTAAAAAACTCTTCAAATTCTTTTAACATTTCATAAAAATTTACTTCACCAATTTTAGGATTTTCTTTAAAATCATTTAAAATCTTTAAATAACCATTTTTTAAATCCTTAGATTTAACGCCGTAATAATTAGAAATGATTGCTTCTAAAAAAGCTCCAGTTTTATCACAAGCTTTAAGCATTTTTCCATCAATTGTATTAAAACAATCTTCATTATAATCGTTAGGATTTTGAATAATTTTTACATTTTCTTTATTTATTCTATTTTTAAATTCATCTTTTTTAATCTTACCATCTTCATTATAAATTCCTAAAAGATAAGCAAATTCAGCTCTTATATTATTAGGCACAAAAGGTAAAATCTTTTCATCAATTAATTTAAGCTCATAATCACTTATTATCTCACTAAGTCCATCAATTCCGTATTTAACAGGGGTAATAATATCTCTTGTAAGACTTTCTGGTAAATCGTGAAAAATCGCACAAAAGAAGTTGCTAATAAATCTAGTATCACAAGCTTTTATTTTAAGACAATAAAAATAGCTTAAAACAGCTACTACTAACATATGTCCTAAAACACTTGTTTCAGGAATTCTAGGAGTTTGAGCCCAACGCTTTTGAAATCTTAAACGACCACTTAAATCAATTACCTTAGCTAATTTTTGATTTAATGATATTTTTTGAACTGCTAAAATTTCTAAATAATCTTCTAATTCTTCATCTAACTTAGCTTTAATTTCTTCATAATTACTAACATTTGGATATATGAATGAAAACTCATATCTAGTTGATAAATACCCTGCTGCTTTTAAAATAAATTTTTCTTTTTCGTGAGTTTTATCATTATAATAATCATTAAAAATTTTTAAAAAATCATCGTTTTTATTGATTAAACTAAATTGTTTTTGTATCCATTCATCTAATTCTTTTTGTTTTGTTTTTTTGATTTCATTTAATACATCAGGACGAATATCAGTAACTATTACACGAGAAATAAACTCAACAACAATAGCATCAAGTAAAAATCTCATATCAATGTCTTTTTCACTTTTTGCTAAAAAATAAGCAATAATAGCCTTATGAGCTTGTTTATCAAGTTCAACTAAATTACAAATTCTAGGAAAATCATTCCATCTTGAAATTGAAGCAGCCTTAAAAATATGTAAAACAAGCTCTGGGCTAATCATTATTTATCCTTTTTATCTTTTTTCTTTTCTTTTTTAATTTCCGTATCAGAGCAGCACTCAATCACCGTATGAACATTACCACGAGGATTAAAATCTCCAACTAATTTAATATATTTTGGTTTTAAACGCTTTTTAAGAGTATTATAAATCTTATTTATACTATCTTCGTGGCTTATGTTTTTGTTATAAAATGAATTAACATAAAGTTTAATTGCTTTAAGTTCAACTACCCATTTATTAGGTATATATTCTAAATATAATGTTGCAAAATCAGGATAACCACTTCTTGGGCAAAGACAAGCAAATTCAGGTAGGGTTATTTTAATAACATAATCATTTTTTTGCTTATTTTCCCAACGCTCTAATTTTTTACCTTTAATTTTTTTTATTTCTTTTTGTCCGTATTTTAATTTTTCTTTCATTTCATCTCCTTAAGATTTTTGTCCTTATAAAATAAAAAGCCTTGATAATAATCAAATTTAATATCTTTTGTTAAATCAAGTAGATTTTTATTATCAATAAATCTCATAATAGTTTTGATATTTAGGCTTTTACATAAATTAAATAAATTTTCATAAATTATAAAATATTTTTCATTTTTTACATTTTTATTAAACTCAATATCAAAAATACCAAATTCAAATTCTAATCGTTTTAAATATTCTAAAGAACTAGGCGAACCTATACGATTTAGGGCAAAATTGATATTAATTTCTCTATATTCTTTTATTATTTCTTCAAATCTTGGCATATCATAATAAACATCATTTTCAAAAAATTCAAAAATAATTTTCCCATTTGTATTAGGGTGCTTAATAAAATATTCTCCTAAATAAAATAAGAAATTTAAATTCCTTAAAAAATCAGGAGATATTTTAATAATAATCCTATTATCAAAATGATATTCTTTCGCTAAAAGTTCTAAAAGATTTTTATAATAATTAAATTCTAAATTATTTTTAATAATTATTTCTTCTAATTTTGCTTGAGATATTTTCTCTGGATAATCTGAATTAATCCTATAATTTAAATAATATATTTCTTCTTCGCCTTCTAGCCTTTGAATTTTTAAGAAAAAATCACTCTTATTTATAGAGCTTACAACACTATTAGTAATGATATTTTCAGTAGCTACATCTACATCATCTTTTAATCTATTTTGTGCTTCTAAATAAAGTTTATTAAAATTAATACTTGATTTTATAATAGAATAATAGCACTTAAAATCAACTCCATCTATTCTTTCTCTTTTAATTTCTAAAAATATTTTTTTAATTTCGTGTTGCAAGGTTTTATGCTTTGAACTACTTAAAATCATAAAATCAGCAGTAGTAATCCTACCTATTATTAGATTTTCATCCCACGCATAGAATTTATCAATTAATTTTTTCAATAATCTATCACTTTTATTAAACCCTAGCATTAATTTAATTTCGTTTATATTAGAAATTGTAAAAAACACTATAAAATCATCATTATTTAGATATTTTGTAAATTCACTTTGTAATAAAGTCCCAGTTTTTTCATCAATTACATTATGCTTTACTGATTTATAAATTACAAAAACAAAATAATAAAAATACAAAAATATAAAACATAAAATTACTAATATATCTAATGGTTTAAAAACTATTTCGTTAAATTCTTGCAAATATACAAAAGCAAAAACTAATAACAATAAAGGCATAATGAGCTTAATAGCTGCATCTTGCCTATTTTTTCTTTCAATTTTTTTACTAATTGTCATATATCTAAGTGTTTTACATCTTTAGCGTGTGCTTGAATATATTCACGGCGAGGCTCAACTTCATCTCCCATAAATAAATTAAACACTCCACTAGCCCTATCAAAATCATCAACACTAATTTGAATTAAACGGCGATTTTCAGGGTCCATTGTAGTTTCCCATAATTGTTCTGGGTTCATCTCACCAAGACCTTTATAACGCTGAATATAAGTTCCTTTTTTAGCATTTTTTTCAACTTCATCAAGAACTTCTAAGAAATCTTTATCATTAAAAATATTTCTTTCTTCAATTTTTTTATAAATATAAGAAGCTTCTTCAAAATATGGACTATAAAATAAATCATTATTTACAACTATTTCTTCTAAACCATTTTGAGTTTGAACATAGATTTTAATCTCATCTTCACTAAGATAATGATTTAATATATTAAATCCTTTTGCTTCTAAAAATTCTTTTGATACTTTAAAAATCTCTTGCATATTAAGAGCTAAAATATCAGGATTTTCAACATAATGTCTAATTAATTCAATCACATTAAAGCGTTTTTTAAGCTCATTTAAAATACTTCTATAAGCTGCTACAACTTTTAAGAAGTCTTTTAAATCATTTGTCCCAATTCCACTAAATTCTAAATTCTCAACTCCAGTTTCAATCAAATAATCATTTAAAGCTTTTTCATCTTTTAAATATATTTCTTTTCTTTGACCTTTTTTATAACGATATAATGGTGGTTGAGCTAAATATACATGTCCATTTCTAATTAATTCTTGCATAAATCTAAAGAAAAATGTAAGAATTAGAGTTTGAATATGAGAACCATCAACATCAGCATCTGTCATAATGATAATTTTATGGTATCTTAATTTTTCTATATCAAAATCATCACCTATTCCACAACCAAATGCCGTAATCATATTTTTAATTTCATCAGATTTTAAGATTTTATCAAGGTGTGATTTTTCAACATTTAAGATTTTTCCTTTTAAAGGTAAAATCGCTTGAAATTCCCTATTTCTTCCTTGTTTAGCAGAACCACCCGCACTATCACCCTCTACTAAATATATTTCTCTAATTTCAGGGTCTTTTGAAGAACAATCAGCTAATTTTCCAGGTAAAGTCCCTACACTTATGCTTTCTTTTTTACGAGTTAATTCTCTTGCTTTTTTTGCTGCTTCACGACCTCTTGCAGCCATTAAAGCTTTATTCATAATAGCACGAGCATCGTTTGGATTTTCTTCAAAGAATTTAGTTAAAGCATCGTTTGTAATTTTATTTACTATACCACGAACATAAGAACTACCTAATTTACCTTTAGTTTGTCCTTCAAATTGTGGTTCAGGAACTTTTACACTAACTATTGCAATAAGTCCTTCTTTAGTATCTTCGCCTGTTATTTTTATATCTTTTTCTCTAGCAGCTGCATTTGCTTCAATATAACTTGTAATTACTTTTGTAAGCCCCATTCTAAAGCCTGCTTCGTGAGTTCCACCATCTGCAGTTTTAATGTTATTTACGAATGAAAATAAAGTCTCACTATAAGTATCATTATACATTAGTGCAATATCTACAACTACATCTTCTGCTTCATCATTAAATGCAATTACATTTGTAACAGCTTCTTTTTTATTTAAATCAGTTACAAATTGAGAAATACCACCATCATAATGATAAGTTTCGCTTTTACCATTTCTTTGGTCTTTAAAATTAATAGTAATTTGTGGATTTAGATATGCTAATTCACGAAATCTCTTAGCTAAAGTATCATAATCAAATTCAACTACTTCAAATATCTCAGGGTCAGGGAAAAACTCTATGCTAGTTCCTGTGCGATTAGTTGTTTTAATTATTTCTAGCTCACTTGTTGGAATACCTTTAGAAAATTCTTGTCTATGAGTATTTCCATCTCTTTTAACGGTTGCAATTAATTTAGATGAAAGTGCATTTACAACCGATACACCAACGCCGTGTAAACCACCACTAACCTTATAAGTATCTTTATCAAATTTTCCACCAGCGTGAAGAACGGTTAAAACAACGGTTAGAGTTGAGATATTTTCAGTTGGGTGAATTCCAACAGGAATTCCACGACCATTATCAGTAACTATACAAGAACCTTCTTTGGTAATTTCAATATCAATAGTATTACAAAAGCCAGCCATAGCTTCATCAATAGAGTTATCAACTACTTCATAAACCATATGATGAAGACCATTAAAGTTAGTATCGCCAATATACATTCCAGGGCGTTTTCTAACTGCTTCTAGTCCTTTTAATACTTTAATTTTACTTTCTGCATAATTTTCTTGCATTATTTATCCTTAGTTTTTATTTGCTGATATTAGTGATAAGAAATTTTTACTTTCTAACACAACAGGAGCTGCTGATGAATAGAATTTAAATGTGAAATATTCATTTTCATTTAAATGTAAAAAATCCATCATATGTTTGTTTGTAAGATTTATTTCAAATTTATCTTCTATAGTAATATTTGTTTCTAATTCACTTGTAGCATTTGTTTCGTTAAAATCATCACTTAAAGCATTATTTTTAAATGTGATTTTACCGGTTTCAAATTCTATTTGACATTTTGTGCAAACTGCACTTAGTTTTTTTATTTCATTTAAAAAGTCTTCGTTTTTAATGATAATTTCATTTGTAGGTAATTTATGTGGCATTACTTCAACATATCTTAAAAAATCAATAGTTGCTAATTTTGTAAAGAATTTAAAATTATCATTTTCAATGATTAAATAATTATTTGTTTTATAAACCCTTACTTCTTCATTTAATAATTTTTGTAGTTCTTGAGCTGATTTTTTTGTAATTATTAATCTTTGTTCGTATTCATTTTGAGCTATGAATGAATATTTGTGAATTCTTTTAGAATCGCTTCCTACAAAAACAATGCTATCTTTTAAAATATCTATATAACAGCAATTAAATTGAAAAGAAATACCATTATTATCAACAGCAGGTAAAATCATTTTAAAGCCGATATTTAGTTCTTTTGCACTTATTAAAATAGGTGTTTTGCTATTTTCATCTTCTAAGAAAGAAAAATTATTTTCACTATTTATTGGCAATGAAAAATTAGTTTTATTTTGAGTAATTTTGATAGATTTTTCTAATTTTTTGATTTTAATATCGCTATTATCAAGGCTTTTTAAAATATCAATTAATTTTTTAGCATTGATAAAAATTTGCCCTTCATTTATGATATTACATTCTTGGATTTTATATTCAATTCCTATTTCACTATCACTTGCTCTTAAAATTAATTCATTGTTATAAGCTAATAATAAAATATTAGAATTTAAACTTGTATTATCTTTTTTCTCAACATAATTGCTAACTATTAAAGCTATATTTTCTAATCTCTTTTTGTCTATTTGTATTTCCATATTCTTCCTTTTTCGCTTTATTATATTTAATAATCTTTATTTTTTGAGTTTATTATTTTATTTTTTAAATGTTCTACTAGGCTTCTAAAATCATCATCAAGACATATCATTTCATTTATTTTTTTAATATGTTTTGAAATAGCACTATGGTCTTTCATTTGAAAATGAGTTGCTATTTGACTTACTGAATTTGAAATTAATTCTTTAGTTAAAAATATAACTATTCTTTTAGCTTTTACTATTTCTTGTTTTTTAGAACTTGATTTTATTTCGCTTATTTTTACATTTAATTCTGAACTTACTATATCAAAAATATCTTCAATTTCAATATTTGATTGATTTTCTTTAATGTATTCTTTTATTTGATTTTTTAAATCATCTAAGGTTATTTTTTGTTTTCTTATACTTTGAAAAGCGTAAATATAATTTATAATTCCTTCTAAATCCCTTACATTTTCACCTATATAATTAGCAATAGTATTAATCATTTCATCATTTAATTCTATATCATATACAAGGCTTTTTTTCTTAATAATTGCTTTTTTAGTTTCTATATCAGGGACACTAATATTTGCAAGAACTCCTTTGTTAAATCTTGATTTTAATCTATCTTCAATTCCATTTAAATTTATAGGAGCTACATCTGAAGTCATTATTATTTGACCATTTCTTTCTACTATATCATTAAAGATATGAAAGAATTCTTCTTGTATTTTATCAGTAGTGCCTAAGAACTGAATATCATCAATTAATAATAAATCACAATCTTTATATTCACTATTAAAACTATCAAATTTATTTGCTAATATTGCATTTTGATAGTCTTTCATAAAACCTTTTGAAGTTTTATATATTACTTTTTTTCCAAGTTCTAAACATTCATGTCCACTAGCTTGTAATAAGTGAGTTTTTCCTAAACCTGTATTTGAATATATAAAAATTGGATTAAAGTCTTTTCCAAATTTATTTTCATCTGTTATTGCTTTACAAATTCTATAAGCAAACTCATTACTTTGTCCTACTATGAAATTATCAAAAGTAAGACTTTGATTTAATATTGAAATTTGTTTTTTAGCTACTATTGGTTGAGTTTCTTGTGGTTTGTTTATTTTTTCATTATTTACTTGAATTGTAATTTTATATTTTTTACTATTTGTTTTTTCTGCTATTTTTTCTAATATGCTTTGGTATTTTGTTTGAATATGTTTAGCTATGAATTGATTAGGTGCATTTAGAATTATTTCATTATTTTTGCTTTCATTAATTTGTAAAATTTCAAAATAATTTTTATATTGATTTTCTCCAATTAATACTTTTAATTCTTCTAGAATTTTATTTAACATTTATTCCTCTTTTTTGTTATTACCTTTGATGATGTGAAAATCTAGTAATATTTGTTTAAAAATATTTAAAACACCTATATATCAATGCTTTTAATAGTGAAAAAATATACCAAAAATATACAAACAATTTACAATATTTCATCATAAATTTCACAAGCTCTTTAAAAAAATTCTTTAATTTAGTGAAATTTTTTTATGAATTTTTATTGTAATTTTTAAAATTCTTATAAATTTTCGTGAAATTCTATAAAAATCAGTTTATGTGAAATTCTATTTCATTAAGAAATTTATCGTAATAATAAGTATTTCATAAAAAAATAATTTTAAATTTCACAAGGATTTCACATATGAAAATTTTAGGATTTGACCCAGGAACTAGATTTTGTGGATATTGCCTTTTAGAAAAAAATGGTAGCACAAATACTCTTTTAGAAGCAGGTTTAATAAGATTTAAGAGTAAAGAATTAATAGATAATATTTTAGAATTAAACGAAGCTTTAGAAATGATTTTTAAAAAAGTTCCAAATGCTAGTGTGGCGGTTGAAAATATATTTTTTGCTTATAATCCGCAAAGTGTTTTAAAACTCGCACAATTTCGTGGAGCAATGCTACTTAAAATCTTACAAACTTATGGGAATTTTAGTGAATATACAGCTTTACAAGTTAAAAAAACAATCACAGGCAAAGCAAAAGCAGAGAAAGAACAAGTAGCTTTTATGGTTAAAAAGCTTTTAAAAATCAATAAAGAAATAAAACCACTTGATATAACCGACGCAATGGCGGTTGCATTAACTCATAGTTTTTATATAAAAAATACTTAAAATATTAACTTAAAGATATGTTAGAATCTGTAAAAACAGATTCTAAAATTTATTTTAAACTAGCTAAAATTTGCATAGCTTCTACATTATCTCCTTGTTTTACAAGTATTTTATCTATTATTCCATCACTCGTTGCTTCAATTGGAACTTCCATTTTCATAGCTTCAAGAATGAATAATTCTTGCCCTGCTTTTACTTTATCTCCTGCTTTTACAAGTACTTTAAACACATTTCCTGACATTGAGGCTAAAATGCTTTTATCATTAGCTATTGATTGTGAAATTTCTTGTTTTTCAATAATTTTTGAAGTATTTTCTTTTTCTTTTACTTTTACTTCGTAGCTATTGCCATTTACTAAAATTTTATCTTTTTCAATTTCTACATCATAGGTTTTATCATTGACTTGCACTGAATAAAGATTGTTAGAATTTGATTTAGTATTTTGAGAAATTTTTCTAACATTGACTTTTGCTTCACCTTTTAAAAATGCTAATCCTTTTTCTTTACAAGCTGCAACTATGAATAGATTTTCATCAGTTACTAAAATACCTTCTTTTTTAAGTATTTTTTCAATGTATTTAAGTGATTTTGTCTCATCAAGGTCGGCTAAATCTATTGCTTTTTCTTTTGTTGGTTTTAGATTTAATTGCTCACTTGCAAGTTTTACTATTTTTGGATCTGGTGCTACAGGGGTTTTTCCAAAATAGCCTAAAACCATTTTGCCATAGCCTTCTGCGATTTTTTTCCATTCGCCAAACATTACATTATTAAATGCTTGTTGGAAATAAAATTGACTAACAGGAGTTACACTAGTTCCAAAGCCACCTTTTTTTACCACTTCGCTCATCGCTTTTATAGTATCAGGGAATTTATCTAATACATTATTATCTCTCATCATTTGAGTATTCGCTGTTAATGCTCCACCTGGCATAGGTGAAATCGGTATTAATGGACTAACTTGTATAGCTTCAGGTGGCATAAAATAATCTTTCATACAATCTTTAAATACTTCTTCATATTTTAAGATTTTTTCAACTTCAAGCCCACCTAAATCATAATTTTTACCTTTTACAGCGTGTAACATTGTAAGAATATCAGGCTGACTTGTTCCACCACTAACAGGAGCTGCTGCAAGGTCAATTCCATCAACACCAGCTTCAAGTGCTGCTAAATAACAAGCTACACTAACACCTGCACTTTCGTGAGTATGAAGTCTAATGTGAGTATTTGCAGGTAAAAGTTTTCTAGCCATTTTTATTGTTTCATATACTTTTTGTGGATTACTTGTCCCTGATGCGTCTTTAAAACAAATGCTATGAAATGGGATATTAGCTTTTAAAATTTCTTTTAAGGTTTTTTCATAAAACTTAGTATCGTGAGCGCCTTTGCAACCTATTGGTAAATCCATCATAGTTATTACAATTTCGTGTTTTAAACCATAATGCACTATTCTTTCGCCACTATATTTTAAATTCTCAACATCATTTAAAGCGTCAAAATTTCTAATCGTAGTAGTTCCGTGTTTTGCGAATAATTTTGCGTGTAAATCTATTATTTCACGACTACCAGTATCAAGTGTAACGGTATTTACTCCACGAGCAAGGGTTTGAAGATTAATACCATCTCCTACAATTTCACGGAATTTATCCATCATAGTAAATGCGTCTTCGTTTGTATAAAAATAAAGGCTTTGAAATCTTGCCCCGCCACCAAATTCAAAATGCCTTATCCCAGCTTCTTTTGCAGCTTGTAATGCTGGGAAAAAATCATTCATTAAAACTCTAGCTCCATAAACTGATTGAAAGCCATCACGAAAACTTGTATCCATAATATCTATATATTTTTTAGCCATTTTTCTCTCCTTTAATTTAATTTATCTTTTAATGCCGCACAAATTGAAGCGATTATTTCATCTTTATCTTTTTTATTTTTATCATCAATATTGCTTAGAATTTTTTCTAAATTTGTTTTTATATAACTCGTATCAAAAATACCTTTTCTAAATTCTTTACTTTTTGCAATAGTTTTTAAAAATGAAATTGTTGTTTTTACGCCTTCTATTGTAAATTCTTCTAAAGCTCTTTCTAATTTATTTACCGCTAAATCATAACTAGACGCTTTTACAACTAATTTTGCGACTAAAGAATCGTAAAATGGCGGGATTTTATAACCTTTATAAAGATGGCTATCAACCCTAACTGAAGGTCCTAAAGCAGGATAATATTCTGTAACCATTCCTGGTGTTGGTATGAAATTCTTATTAGCATCTTCTGCAGTAATTCTAGCTTCAATAGCAAAACCATTTGATTTAATATCACTTTGTTCTAATTCTTGAATTTGTCCTGCTGCATATCTTAATTGCCTTACTATTAAATCAACCCCTGTTATCTCTTCTGTAACGCCGTGTTCAACTTGTATTCTAGTATTCATCTCCATAAAATAAAATCTATTGTAATCATCTAATAAAAACTCAACCGTTCCTGCATTAGTATATCCAGCCGCTTTTGCGGCTGCTACTGCAGTAGCTCCCATACTTTTTCTTAAATGCTCGCTTATTGATGGACAAGGTGCGATTTCTATTATTTTTTGATGGCGTCTTTGAATAGAACAATCTCTTTCGCATAAATGAATTATATTGCCATAATTATCGCCTAATATTTGAAATTCTATGTGGCGTGGATTTTCTATGAGTTTTTCCATAAAGACATCATCATTATTAAAATATGCTTTAGCTTCTCTTTTGCAAGTATTAAATGCAGGTATTAATTCATCTTCATTCCAGACTTCTTTAATCCCACGACCACCGCCACCTCCACTAGCTTTTAATATTACAGGATAGCCAATTTTTTTGGCAAATTCTTTTATTTCTTCTTCTTTGCATTCATTTAATACTTTTGTTCCTGGAACTACTGGAATGCCGTTTTTTTGCATTAATTCTCTTGCTATATTTTTATTTCCCATATTTTTAATAACTTGAGATTTTGGTCCAACGAAAATTAATCCTGCATCTTCTACCATTTTTGCGAATTCATAATTTTCACTTAAAAATCCATATCCAGGATGGATTGCATCAGCACCACATTCTTTTGCAGTTTGGATTATTATTTTTGCGTCTAAATAGCCTTTAATGGCATCTTCACCTATACATTTTGCTTCACTTGCGATTTTTACATGCAGACAATTTTCATCAGGCTTTGTATAGATAGCTACACTTTGAATATGTAAATCCCTACAAGCTCTTATGATACGAACAGCAATTTCTCCCCTATTTGCTATTAAAACCTTACTAATCACCTTTAAACTCCTAATTTTAAATAGTGATTTTATTTTAATATTTTAGATTGAAAAAGATGAGTTTGCTTTTGTTTTAACCATTTATTTGTTACTAAAAGTAACAAAATTAAATATTCAATTTTTTAGTTTATGGAATTTGATTTTAATATTTTTACTTGGTTTATATTGAAAAATCAATATAAACCAAAATAAGCAAATTATAATTTATTTTAAATTCTCTTGGCTTTTTAAATACACACTAGCACAATCTTTGCTAAGTTCTCTTATTTTTAGCATAAAATCTTGTCTTTGAGTAACGCTAATTGCACCCCTAGCATCAAGGGTATTAAATAAATGCGCGCACATTAGACAATAATCATACGCAGGTAGTGAGTAACCACTATCAAGCACACTTCTTGCTTCATTATATGAAATATCAAACATTTCTTTAAGTCTTGAAGCATTTGCTAATTCAAAATTAAACTTAGAGTATTCAAACTCACCTTGCTTATGAACATCAGCATAAGTTAGCCCACCGCCCCAATTAATATCATAAACATTATCAATATCTTGAATATACATTGCCAAGCGTTCAAGTCCGTAAGTAATCTCTGCACTAATTAAATCACAAGAAAATCCACCAACTTGTTGAAAATAAGTAAATTGAGTAACTTCCATTCCATCAAGCCATACTTCCCAGCCAAGCCCCCAAGCTCCTAAAGATGGGCTTTCCCAGTTATCTTCTATAAATCTTACATCGTGTTTATTTAAATCAATTCCTAAAACTTTTAAGCTATTTAAATATAAATCTTGAATATTCGCTGGACTTGGTTTCATTAATACTTGAAATTGATAGTAAGCACCTAAACGATTTGGATTTTCTCCGTATCTTCCATCAGTTGGACGGCGAGATGGAGCAACATAACAAACATTATGTGGTTTTGTTCCAAGTGATTTTAAGAATGTTTGTGGATGAAAAGTCCCTGCACCTGCAGGAAAATCATAAGGCTGAATTAAAGCACAACCTTGCTCGCACCAATACTTTTGTAAGTTTAAAATAATTTCTGAAAATGTCATTTAAAAGCCTTTAAAATAAATTTTATTTATCATACAAAATTAATATAAATTTATGTTATTTTGCATATAATTAGCGATTTTTTAAGGAGATTATATGAAAAAATTAATTTTAATTACAAGTTCTTTATTTATTTTTAGTGCTTGTGTTAGTCAAGAAAATGAAGTTGTAAAAAGCAATTTAATGAATCTTGCATTACAAACTGCTTTAAATCCTAGCTTAAAAGACGAGCAAACTAACTGCATTACTAACAAAAATGCAAGCTCTTGTTTAAATATTGCAAATGTTTTATTACAAGGCACTTCAACTTCTCAAAACATTCAAGCAGCAGGTTATTACTATCAATTAGCTTGTTCTTTTGGCTTAGCAATTGGTTGCGATAAAGCTAACGAATTAAAAAAATAACCTTTTAAGAATTTAAAACGAGTTAGTTTTAAATTCTTTTAAATAAATTCTTTCAATTAAATAAAAAATCAAAATATCAAATTAATAAAATAATTATAATTTTTTAAGAAAATATATTAAAGGATAAAAATTATTATTAATTGTGTAAAATTGTAACAATGATTTTTATTTTTATTATATTTTATTCTTATATTAATCTTAATGATTTTCTTTTCTTATAGTATTTAAGCAAGGAGGATTTATGATTGAACAAATTAACTTAATCATTTTATTTTTTTTATTATTGTCAATAGTTTTAGGCTATTTATTTAAAGCAAATATTGGTATTTTTGCAATTGTTTTATGCTTTATTGCTGCTTATATTTATGGCTTAAAACCTAGTGAAATTGTAAAATTATGGGGGCTTGATTTATTTTTTATCTTAGTTTCTATTACTTATTTTTATGGCTTTGTCATAAATAATGGAACTTTAAATAATCTAGCTTCAAAAGCAGTTTATGGGGTAAGAAACTATCCTTGGAGTATTCCTATAGTTTTATATATTGTTGTTGTAATTTTTGTCGGTATTGGACCAGGGCATTATGCTGGATTTGCCTTTATGAGCCCATTAGTTTTATACATAGCTAATAAGATTAAAATGAATAAAATTTTAGCTGCTATTATAATTTATTCAGGTTCTTGTGCTGGGGGATTTAATCCTTTTACTTTAGGTGGTAGGGTTACTTATAATCTAATTGAGAATTTAGGTTTTACACCTGAACAATCAGCAATTATGCAATTAAATCTTGGAAAAAATATGTTTATAGCACATACTTTAATTTTTATTTTAGGATATGTGTTATTAAAGGGGTATAAGGTTGTATATTCATCAAATATTGATAAACCTGAAAAACTAAATTCTATACAAATTAAAACGATTTTAATAGTTACATTTGTATTTTCTTTGGTTATGGTTCCATCAATTTATTTATCTTTTCAACCTGAAAATTTATTGATGAGTAAAATGACTATATTTTTTAATCCTACTTTTGTTTCATTCTTAGGAATTATTTTAGCTATTGTATTTAAGATAGGAGATGAAACACAAGCTTTTAAAAATATACCTTGGAATTTAATTTTTATGATTGGTGCATTAACTATGCTAATAGCACTTGGAAAATCTACTGGTGCTATGCAAATAATAAGCAATTTTTTAAGTGCTCAAGGTGGCAATGATAGTAGCTGGATATATTATTTATTAGGCGTTTTATCTTCTTCAATGAGTGCGTTTGCTTCTAGTATGGGCGTTGTAATGCCGACATTTTTTCCTATTGTTCCAAGTCTTAGCGTATTAGAGCCATCTTTGGCATTTTCTATTATCGCAACATTTGCAACATTTACGGGGTATTCAAGTTTTTCATCAGGTGGAGCATTGGTTTTAGCAGGGACACAAGATGAGCAAGAAAGAAAATATTTATTTATTAGGTTATTAATATTACCTATTTTGCTTGTGTTATTTGGGTTTTTGTTATTGTTTTTAGGTGTTATTAATTAATTTATGAAAGGGAAAATTATGGAATTTAAAAATTATATAGGCAAACAAGAAATTATAAAAGAAGAAATAAGTCTTACTCAAGTTGAAAAAATAGTCGCAACACTTGATTATAAAGATTTAAAATTAGGTGATGAATTACCTTATTTATGGCAATGGTGCTTTTTTAATAAAGCTTTAAGTAAAGATAAATTAGGCAAAGACGGACACCCTAAATTAGGCGGAAGTGATGATAGTTTTTTACCTAGTTTTGGAAATGTTAATCGTATGTGGGCTGGTGGTAGATTTACTTTTAATTCAGCGTTGATTATAGGCAAAATCGCTACTAAAATTACTACTATAAAAGATATTCAAGAAAAAATTGGAAATACAGGAAAATTAATTTTTGTTACTTTAGAGCATAAATATTATCAAGATGAAGATTTAAAAATTATTGAAGAACAAGATATAGTTTATAAAGAGCCAACTCCGCCAAAATTAACTAGCAATAAACCTGTAAGCGAAGCTGATTTTTCTGAAAGTTTTTGCCCTGATTCTACTTTATTATTTAGATATTCAGCACTTACTTTTAATGGGCATAAAATTCATTATGATTATCCTTACGCTACTATGGTTGAAGGATATAGCGGCTTAGTAATTCACGGACCTTTATTAGCTACTAAGATGATTAGTTGTTTTGCAAAAAATCATAAAGATAAAAAAATCACAAAATATAGTTATAGAGGATTACACGCAGTTTGCACTCCTAGTAGTTTTTGCGTCGAGTCAAAAATAATTAGTGAAAACGAAGCAAATGTGTGGATAAATAAAGATGGCTTTATAGCTCATCAAGGTATTATAAATTATAAATAAAGGAGAAAAAATGTTGCCATTAGAAGGAAAATTAGTATTAAGTATAGAACAAGCAATAGCAGCACCATTTTGCACTAGACAATTAGCTGATTTAGGTGCTAGAGTTATTAAGATAGAACGCCCTGATGTAGGGGATTTGGCAAGAGGATATGATACTAGAGTAGATGGACTTGCAAGTCATTTTGTATGGACTAATAGAAGCAAGGAGAGTTTAGCTATTGATTTAAAAACCGAAGAAGGTATGAAAATAATAAAATCAATTTTACCTAAGGTGGATATTTTCGTTCAAAATCTAGCATTTGGGGCTGCAAAAAGATTAGGATTAGATTATGAAAATTTAATTAAATATAATCCAAAAATGATTGTTTGTGATATTTCTGGCTATGGAGAAGGTGGAGAATACGAACACAAAAAAGCTTATGATTTATTAATTCAATCAGAAAGTGGCTTAGTATCTATAACAGGAAATGGTGATGAGTGTGTAAAAGTGCCAATTAGTATAGCTGATATATCTGCTGGAATGTATGCTTATAGTGGGATTTTACAAGCACTTTTATATCTTGAAAAAACAAATAAAGGCTCAAGAATAGAAATATCAATGTTAGAATGTATGGCTG
Source organism: Campylobacter sp. RM12647 (assembly GCF_020138135.1). Classification (NCBI taxonomy): domain Bacteria; kingdom Pseudomonadati; phylum Campylobacterota; class Epsilonproteobacteria; order Campylobacterales; family Campylobacteraceae; genus Campylobacter; species Campylobacter sp. RM12647. The sequence continues at coordinate 32,954 of NZ_JACGAS010000006.1, forward strand.
AATGGATGGGGTATCCAATATATTATACTTATAAGGGTGCTAATCCGCCTATTAAAAAAGGTGCTTTTCACGCTAGTATTACCCCTTATGGTCCTTATAAGGCTGGTGATGGTAATGTTGTTATGTTTGGTCTTCAAAATGAAAGAGAATGGAGTAATTTTTGTAAGATTGTATTAGAAGATGAAAGCTTAATTAATGATGAAGAATTTAAAAATAACACATTAAGAACAAAAAACGCACAAAAGATTAAAGAAATAATAGAAAATAAATTTAAAAATCTAACGGCAAAAGATGTTGTGGATAGATTAGAAAAAGCAAAAATTGCAAATGGTAATGTAAATGAATTAAAAGATGTGTGGAATCACTCTCAATTAAAAAGTAGAAATAGATGGAGAGAAGTTGATACTGAAGTAGGTAAAATCCCAGCATTATTGCCACCGGCTACAAATAATAATTATGAGCCTAGAATGGATAAAATCCCAGCGTTAGGAGAACATACTCATAAAATCTTAAAAGAATTTGGATTTAAAGATGAGATTTCTCAACTACAATCAAAAAACATAATAAAGGTAAGAGATGAAAACTAAGAGTTTTTTGTTTGTTCCATCAATTAAAAATGATAGATTTAATAAGGCTTTAAATAGTGGAGCTGATTATATTATTATTGATTTAGAAGATTCAATTAGCCCTAATCAAAAAGATAAAGGCAGGGCTAATATTTTAGAATTTGCAAATAATACAGATGCTAATTTTTTTATAAGAATTAATGATACTAAGAGTGAATATTTTAATGATGATATGAAATTATTAGATGAATTAAATAAAATGAAAAAATTATATGCAATTGTATTGCCTAAGAGTGAGAGTTCAAAAGAATTTGAATTATTTAAAGATTTTAAAGATTTAATAATAATTCCAATTATTGAAAGTGCTTTGGGCGTTGATAATTTAGATGATATTGCAAGTTCAAAATTAATTAAATTATTAAGTTTTGGTGCTTTAGATATTTCTTTAGAATTAGGATTAAAAGAAGGCAGTGGAAGAGAAAATTTATTAAATCACATAAGAAATCAAATAGTGATAAAAAGTGCAAAATATAAATTATTACCACCAATTAATGGAGTATATCCTGATATTAAAGATGAAATTGGTTTAAAATCTGAATTAGAATTTGTATCTTCTATGGGTTTTGGCGGGTCTTTAAGCATTCATCCAAATCAAATTCCAATAATCAATCAAGTATTTAGTCCTACTAAAGAACAAATTCTATGGGCTAAAGAAATAGTAGAATTGGCAAAAAATACTGATGATATTGTATTTAATTATAAAGGCAATATGATAGATTTGCCAGTAATTAAGAAAGCTCAAAATATACTAGCAAATATCTAATATCTCTCTTAGGAGAGATATTAAAATAAGTGTGGGATTATTCCTGCAATATATCCAAAAATTAAGCAAATAATACTAATTGCCCAAATATAAAAGAATGAGCGTTTAATATGGTCTTTTATAGATACATCAGCAAGACCACATCCAAGCAATGTAGCAGGAACAACAGGGCTTATAAATGTAGCACAATTTCTAGCTAAAACCATAATAATAGCAAGGTTCATTGGGTCAATTCCAAAAGCATTTGTAACGCTTAAAACCACAGGCATAACGCCATAAAAATAAGAATCCGTGCAAAAGATTAATGCCATAGGAACAGCAAGTAAGCCTACTACTAAAGGAATTAAATTACCATATTCATTAGGCACAAGAGTTAGAATTGAAGCTCCCATTTTATTCATAATTCCACTTTTATCAAATACACCGATTAAAATTCCTGCACCAATTAAAGTAATATACATCATTATTGCTCCACCACTTGCTTTATCTAAAACTTTTTTAGCTATTTTTAAATTAGGATAATTTAGTGGCAACGCAATTGCAAAACCTATCATAAAGCAAACATAAGAAGGTAATACATTAATTACTAAAGCAGCAATAACAGCTATTAGTAAAAATACATTTACTAAGAAAAATTTATCGTTTTGAAATTCGCTTTTTTCAATTTCAAGTTTAATTCCTTCAAGATTACCACCAGCACCACGCCTTTTTTCTTGATAACCGATAAAAATAGCTAAAGCTAGTGCTAAAACAAGACCTAAAACTTGCATAGGGATTAATTGATGCCATAAATCATTCGCGTCAGCTTTAATAACCGTTGCAGCTCTTAGAGTTGGACCTCCCCAAGGAAGAACATTCATAACACCCATTGCACTAGCACAAATTAATAAAAGTGATGATTTTCTCATTCCAAGTCTTTCATAAATTGGAAGCATAGCCGGAATAACTATTAAAAATGTAGCTGCTCCACTACCATCAAGATGAACAAACATTGCCATAAGTGAAGTAAGAATTGTGATTACAAATACATTTGGTGTAACTTTGCTAAGTAAGAAATTAATAATTTTATTAAAAAATCCACTAGCGCTAAGCACACTAAAAAAAAGAATAGAAAATACAAATAAAGCTGCTGTATCGCTAACGGTGTTTACACCATCTTTTATAAAACCTTTCATTGCTTTAAAGTTTAAAACATCTCCTTTAACTCCTAAAGCTTTTCCGACTTCTAACCCACAATAATCCATTATCATAAGCATTGCAGCAACTACAAAGCTAACTAAAATAAATGCTATCGCAGGAGTGGTTTTATCTTTTAAGAGTAGCCATACAATAAATCCAAGCCCAATAAAGCCTGTAAGTGATAAAAATAAATCCATTTTTAACCTCCATAAAAAAATGTTAGATTTTAACAAAGTTACAATTTGAAATAATTGAAAATGGATAATTTTTTTAAAAAGTGTTAAGTTTCGTAACAAATTTTAGAATTTAAGAAAAAATTAAAAAATAATAATTCAAATTCTAAAAAGAATTTGAATTAATAATTAATCTTGTTTATTAGGTAAGATTAGATTTAGAATAATTGCAAGTAAGGCACTAAGTCCAACTCCTGAAAACGAAACGCTTCCAAAACTAGCACTAAGCCCACCAACACCTACAATCAAAGTAGAGCTAATAATTACTAGGTTTTTATTATTAGTTAAATCTATTTTAGCATCAACTAAGGTTTTAATTCCAAGACTAGCAATTGTTCCAAATAAAAGTATCATAACTCCACCCATTACAGGCAATGGAATTGATTGTAAAATGGCATTAAATTTACCCACAAATGCAAGTAATATTGCAAATATTGCAGCCCAAGTCATAATTTTAACTTGTGCGTTTTTTGTAATCATTATTGCACCTGTAACTTCTGAATAAGTTGTAACTGGAGGACCACCTATTAAACCTGCAACACAAACTCCAACACCATCTCCACTTAAAGTTCTATGAAGACCTGGGTCTTTTGTGTAATCTTTTTTAGTTACTGCACCTATTGCCATAACCGCACCAATATGCTCAATTACAGGAGCAATTGCAACAGGTATCATAAAAATTGCTGCACTAAAATTAATGCTAGGTGTTTCAAAATGTGGGATTGCAAACCAAGGTGCAGCTTTAATTGCACTAGTATCAACATAGCCTAAAATAAAGGCTAAAATATATCCACAAATAGCACCTATTAAAATAGGAACTAATTTAAACATTTTTGAGCCAAAAATAGCAATTACAATAGTAACTAAGAATGAAAAAGTAGAAAGCATTAAAGCTATATCTTTATCAATTACTTGAGTTGAGCCACTCATACCCATAGCCATTCCAGCCGCACTTACAGCAACGCTAAGACCTATTACGATGATTACAGGGCCAATTACAACTGCGGGAAAAAGTTTGCTAATAAAACTTTCACCTTTTGTTTTGATAATTGCAGCAAAGATAAAATAAACAAATCCTGTGCAAAACAAAGCAAACATAGTTGAATTAATTCCCCATTCTTTCATAGAATAAATTATAGGGGTTATGAATGCAAATGATGAGCCAAGATAGATAGGAACTTTAAATTTCGTAATGATTTGAAAAATAATCGTTCCGCACCCAGCACCTAAAAGAGCCATTGCAGGATTTAGTCCGGTAAGTAAAGGAACTAATACCATTGCACCAAAGGCTACGAATAAAATCTGAAGTCCAGATATCGCGTCTTTAATCATAAAAAAATCCTTTTTTATTTTGAGTTATTATCTCACAGGGGTAAGGTAAAAAAGGATTTTTTTCATTAAATTAAATAAACATAAAGGAGGATTGGTGACCCATACGAGACTCGAACTCGTGTTACCGCCGTGAAAGGGCGATGTCCTAACCGCTAGACGAATGGGCCTTCAAGAAGTTTTTTCTTGTGATGTAAAAGCCGTTATTATATGTGAAAATTCTTAAAGTTTTCTTAAATTATAAAAATTTTTTCAATTTTTTTAAAATTTTTGTAAAAAATTGTAATTTTGATGAAAATTTTCAATTTAAAAACGACAATTTTAATCTTTTATGTTTAATATTTACATTTTTTTATAAGGAGAATATATGAAAGAATTAAAAGAAGCAAGGCTTAGATTAGTTGCTATGCCAAAAGATACAAATCCTGCAGGCAATATTTTTGGTGGTTGGATAATGAGTCAAATAGATTTAGCTGGTGCAGTTGCAGCTAAAGAAATAGCAAATGGTAGAGTAGTTACTATTGCAGTTGAACAAATGACCTTTAAAAAACCTGTTTATGTTGGAGATATTGTGAGCTTTTATGCTGATATTGTAAAAGTTGGAAGCACATCAATACAAGTTCAAGTAGAAGTTATCGCTGAACGCTGCACTCCTAAATTATATGGAGTTTGTGTGCCTGTTACAAGTGCACTTTTAACTTATGTAAATGTTGATGAAAACGGAGAAAAAATCAAAATTGATGAGAATTTAAAACGCTACAAGGGATTTTAATAATCCCTTTTATTCAACCTACTTTTTAAACTTACTTGTTAGAATTAAAAAAACTTTTAAGGATAATTATGAAATATGTTTTATTTGATACAGAAACTACAGGAAATACAGAATTAGATAGGATTATTCAAGTAGGTGCTTTGGTAATTGATAGTGAAAAATATGAAATTAATGAAATAGAATATGCTGAAAATATTTTTGACAATATACAAGAGAGAAAAGTTTTAGTATTTGATGAATTATGCAGTAGTGAAGTAAAGATTTCTTTTGAAGCTATGGAAGTTCATAACATAACCCCTGAAATGCTTATTAATAAGCCAAAATTTAGTGAAACGAAATTCTCAAAAATGTTAAATGAACTTAATTCAAACGAAAATTACTTAATAGCTCATAATATTAAGTTTGATTTAGGAATGTTAGAAAAAGAAGGCTTTCAAAATAATTTTAAATTAATTGATACTTATAAGTGCGCTAAGGCTATATTTCCTGACTTTAATCATCACAGATTGCAATATTTAAGATATTTTTTAGGGCTTTATAAAATTGAGCAAGAAGAAGCGCAAAAATTAGGAATAATTATAAAAGCTCATGATGCGATAGGCGATGTTTTGGTTATGAAATTATTATTAGATGAGTTATTAAAGCATAAAAACTATGAAGAATTGCATGAAATTACAAAAGCCCCATTAATTAGCACTAAATTTAGCTTTGGAAAATACAAGGGCAAAAGTTTTGATGAGGTTAGAGCTGTTGATAATGGATATTTGTTGTGGGCTATGAATAATTTAGATGATGAAGATTTAAAATATTCTATCAAGAAATTTTTAGGATTAATTTGAGAATTTAAATCTCAAATTATCATTTTTTCTATGTTATATTTTCTATATAATTAATATTATTATCGTTTATTGCTATTAAATCTATGCAATAATTTAAATTATTGTAATCTTCATAATGTTGATTAAAAATATAAATAGATTTTATAATTCTTTCTAATTTTTTTGGTGTTAAATAATATTCGCTTTCATAATTTTTGCTTGACTTTACTTCAATAAAATGCAAGGTTTTATCTTTTAAAGCGATTATGTCAATTTCTCCAAATTTGGTTTTATAATTTGTTTTAATTATTTTAAAATTATTTTTTTCTAAGTATTTTTTAGCTTTTTGTTCGTTTTCATAGCCAAAAATATATGACTTTAGTCCTTTTATGCTCTTATTTAATAAGTTCTCTTGCTTCATTTATTAAATCTTCGTTAGGATAAATTCCACAAAAGTATTCAAAAGCAAGGGCTGCTTGAAAAATAAGCATATCAAGTCCATCTTGAGTAATAATATTTGGATTTTTTAACTTACAAAAATCTAAAAATATATCGTGATTATATGCTAAATCATAAGCAATTTTTGTATTTTTTGCTAGTTTTTCTAAAAGATTTTCTTCTAAAGGTAGTAGATTTTTTAAACTTGCGCTTGTTGAGTTTATAATTAAATCAAATTCAAATTCATCTAATGTCGTATGAACTTCGCATAAAAAATCATCTTTTTTACTTCTATTAATTACTTTAGTTTTTATATTATTTTTTGCTAAAGAATAATAAACAGCCCTAGCAGCCCCACCAGCTCCTATTATTAAGGCATTGTTTATTTTGTAATTTTTTATAGGTTCATAAAATCCAAATATATCAGTATTATAAGCTTTTAAAATTCCATTATCATTTATTATAGTATTTGCTGCTTTTGTGTTTATAACGCCTTCATCTTTATAATTTGCTAGTATTGCAACTTCTTCTTTATAAGGTAAAGTTACATTAACACCTTTATATTTTAAAATTGTGTTTTTTAAATCATTTGGATTTTCTACTAAAATTTTCTCATAATTAGCATTTATATTTAATCTTTCATACCATAGGTTATGAATTATAGGAGATTTTGAGTGAGCGATAGGATTTCCTATCACTCCGTAAATATTATTTTGCATGATAATAAAATGCGTCTTTTTTCACATTATCTCTTACAAATTTTAAGGCATTTGCTTTATCAGAATTTGAATAAGGTCCTACAATTACTCTACTCATACCTTTATTATCAGTAACTACTTTATATTGTAATCCTAGCGTATCTAGTTTTTTAATTTCGTGTGATTTTAGGTCAATATTTTTACCTGCATATACTTGAATATAGCTTCCATTATCACTTGTAGTAGGTGCTTTATTTACTGGTTTTTCTTGTTGAGCAACTGGTTTTTTAATATTTAATGTATCAAATACTGAGTTTTCTTGTTTTGTTGTTTGAGTAGCTTGTTTTTTCTCTTCTACAACCACAGGCTTTTTCTCTTCAACTACAGCAGGTTTTACTTCTTCTTTAGGAGTTTCAAGTGCTGGCGTAGGTTGTTGATTTGCTTTTGCTAATTCTTTTACAACATTTTGAACTTCTTGAGATTTTTTAGGTTCTGGTTCTACTATATTATTTTCTTTTTTTAATCTTTCTTCTAAAGATGTAAAATCATCACTAAAACCATCATTTTCACTTTTTAAATTCTCAAAAACTTCATTATCTTGAGCTTTTTGTTCAAATGTAGCATTAGGTTCTATCGGTGGTAATGGGCTTTTTTGACTATCTCCATTGCTTATTAATTTATATATAATCAAGGCAATTAGAAAAACTATTATGCCTATAATTATCTTAAATAACATTTGTTTTTGTTTATTCTTTTTGTTGTTACTTTCTAAAACTAAATCTTCAAATTTATTGTGTTCTTGCATTTTCAATCCTTTACATATGTTTTGACCAAGATGCCCCACGCTCTTTTTGATAAATTTCATAAGGTAATGCTAAAATATTGTATTCCTTAGGCATATCAAGTGTTGGAAATACTCTCCATTCAACGGGCATTTTTTGAGCCAACATTGCACTTAGTTTATTAGCTAATCCACAACCTTCGGCAAATGCAGTATGACCTTTGTGAATATATAAATGAAGATGACCTGGCGTTTTGCTTTTATAAGCTGTGAAATTAATGAAACCTTCTTCTCTTAATAATAATTGAGCTCTATGCCAAAATTTTTCAGTATTAAAACCATTGTAGTCAAATACTATATTTTCTACTTTATCTTGTGCGTTTATTAAATTGTGAGCTATTGTTATTTTACCTTCTGAATGTTCTCTTATTAAGCTTGGAGATAAAAACTCATTAACTCTTTCATACTTATTAAAAAAAGTTCTACCTTTATGCTCAATTTTGCTTACTATAGTATCTCTTTTTATAAAATAATGTGAATTAATCATTTTAATTAAGGCTAATTCATTGCTTGTTAACATTTTAAGTCCTTATATAATGGGAAATTTTCGCTTAATTTTAGCGTAGTTTCTTTTGCTTTTTTTATAATTTCATCGTTATTTAAATTCTTTAGCACTAGGCTTATTGTCTGTGCTATTATTTTCATTTCTTCTTCTTTCATACCACGAGCACTAAGTGCAGCAGTGCCAAGTCTTAATCCACTTGTAATAAAAGGAGAACGCTTTTCGTTAGGAACGCTATTTTTATTAGCTGTAATACCTGCTTTTTCTAATGCTATTTGAGCATCTTTTCCACTAAATTTACAATCACTAAAATCCATTAACAATAAGTGATTGTCAGTTCCACCACTTACTAATTTAAATCCTTCTTTTAGCAATTCATCGGCTAATACCTTGCAATTTTTTATAACTTGATTAGCGTATGTTTTCCAACTTTCATCAAGATTATATTTAAATCCAACTGCTTTTGCTGCAATAATATGCATTAATGGACCACCTTGAAGGTTAGGAAAGATTGCTGAATTTATTTTTTTTGCAAGTTCTTCATCATTAGTCATTATTATCCCACCTCTTGGCCCTCTTAGAGTTTTATGAGTTGTTGAAGTTACTATGTGAGCGTGTGGAAATGGACTTGGGTGAAGATTAGCTACTACAAGACCGGCAATATGTGCAATATCAGCTAATAAAAATGCTCCTACTTTATCAGCAATTTTACGAAATCTTTCAAAATCAATTATTCTAGCATAAGCACTAGCACCACAAACTATTAATTTTGGTTTTACTTCTAGGGCAATTTTTTCAATTTCATCATAATTTAAATAACCATTTTCATCTACTCCGTAGCTATAGCTAGTATATACTTTGCCACTTGCATTTACCTTTGAGCCGTGAGTTAAATGCCCACCTGCACTTAAATCCATTCCTAAAATAATATCTCCTGGATTTAATAATGCTGCGTATGCACCTTGATTTGCTTGTGAGCCTGAATGGGGTTGAACGTTTGCGTAATTACAATTAAATAATTTTTTACAACGCTCAATTGCTAAAACTTCTGCTTTATCAACGATTTCACAACCACCATAATATCTTTTTGATGGATAGCCTTCTGCGTATTTATTTGTAAGAATACTACCTGTAGCCACCATAACTTCAGGAAAAGTGAAATTCTCACTAGCAATCATTTCTAAATTCTCATTTTGTCTTTTAAATTCTTCTTTTATAATTTCATTAATTTCTGTATCAAATATCATCTTAACCCCTTTTTTTATATATAAATTCTCGCTAGTAATCATTCACAAATTGAAATTATCAATCCTTTTTAGGACGCATAGCAGGGAATAATATTACATCTTTGATTGATTTTTTGTTAGTTAACATCATAACAAGTCTATCAATTCCTATGCCCTCACCTGCAGTTGGTGCCATACCAAACCCTAACGCATTTACGAAATCTTCATCCATTTCGCATGCTTCATCATTTCCAGCTTTTTTAGCTTCTACTTGAGCCAAAAATCTTTCGTATTGATCAAGTGGGTCATTTAATTCGTTAAATCCATTTGCAAGTTCTTTTCCAGCTATAAATAATTCAAATCTCTCAGCTATTTCAGGATTTTCATCACTTCTTCTACTTAATGGACTAATTGATACTGGAAAATCCGTAATAAATGTAGGATTTATAAGCTTGTCTTCTACATAATTATCAAATAATTCTGCTTGTAAATGTCCTAAATCTAATTTTTCATTTGCTTCAAATCCATCAGCCTTTAATTTCTTTAAAATTGCAGCTTTATCATTTACTATAGCAGCATCAATACCACCTATTTGAACTAAGGCATCTTTATATGGAATTTTTGCAAATGGAGTGCTAAAATCTATTTGCTTATCATCGTATGTAATAGTAGTGCTAAGTCCTAAGTGAGCTATTAATTTGCTTAATAAATCTTCAGTTAAATTCATTAAATCCTTATAATTATGATAAGCCCAATAAAACTCAATCGTGCTAAACTCAGGATTGTGAGTAAGGTCCATTCCTTCGTTTCTAAAGCAACGATTTAATTCAAATACAGCTTCAAAACCACCAACTATTAAGCGTTTTAAGTAAAGTTCAGGTGCAATTCTTAAAAATCTATCAACACCTAAAGTATTATGATGGGTAATGAATGGTCTTGCGTTAGCTCCGCCTGCAATTTCGTGCATCATAGGAGTTTCAACTTCTAAAAATCCTAGATTTTCAAAATATCTTCTAACAAATGAAACAATCTTACTTCTATTAACAAAATCTTGTCTAATTTCAGCATTCATAATCATATCAAGATATCTTTGTCTATAGCGGCTTTCCATATCCACTAAGCCGTGAAATTTTTCAGGTAATACGCAAATACTTTTAGTAACTAAATCTAATTTATCTACATGAATACTAAATTCGCCTTTTTTTGTTACGAAAGCATAACCATGAACTTTGATAATATCGCCTACTTCTATGAGTTTTTTAATATTATCAAACCAAGTTTCATCAATTGTGCTTTTATTAAAATAAATCTGAATTGAGCCACTAAAGTCTTCAATGTTCGCAAAAACGGCTTTCCCACCATCACGCATAAATTTAATTCTACCGATTAATTCACAGATTTCTTCTGCTTTTTTTTCTTCAAGTTCATTTATGAAATCATATTTATCTTTAAATTCTTTTATACTCATCGGTTTTGTTACAAAATGAGAATAAGGATTAATACCTAAAGACCTTAGTTCGTTAGCTTTACTAATTTTTTGCTGTTCTAGTGGGTTTTCAAACATATTTTTACCTTTCTTTATATTAAATTATTTTTTTTGACATTCTTTGCAAGTTCCATATAATTGCATTAAATGGCTTGATAGTTTAAAACCATGTTCTTTTGCAATTTTTAATTGTCTTTGCTCTACTATATCATCTTGAAATTCTATAATTTTATTACAAGATTTACAAATCATATGGTCGTGGTGTGGCTTGTTTGCAAGCTCAAATTTTTTACCTGCAGTTCCAAAAGAAATTGAAGTTACCATTCCTGATTCTTCTAAAAGATTTAAAGTTCTATAAATTGTTGCGATACCTATGTTTTGATTAGGATCCATTTCTTTTAATGCTTCATAAAGTTCATCTGGAGTGCAGTGTTCGTCATTGTTATAAAGTAATTTTAATAAACTTTCTCTTTGTTTTGTGTATTTTAATCCACTTGTTTTTAGAATTTTTTTAAATTCTTCTAATAATACATCGTATTCCATATTTTCCATGTTTTCTCCTTTTATTTTGAATTTTCTTCTTTTAATTCATTATTTAATAAATTTTCTTTTTTTGTATTTATAGTATTTTGAATCGCTTGTATATTAGCGATTGCTCCACCTGTTTGAATTAAGACAGGATACATCATACTATTTGCAAAAAATTGGTTTACTTTACTATTTATTATAGGTAAGGCATTTATACAAGATGCAATTATAGAAAAAATTATAAATATTTTTCCAGCGCAAAATATAAATCCCATAATTTTATCAATTATTCCAAGTCCGCTTAAGGCTACTAGTTTTGATATTATTCTTCCTAAAATAAGAAAAATTCCCCAAACTATAACTAAAGTTATAACAAAACCACATAGGTTTAATAAAAGCTCATTATCGCTTTTATAAACATATTGATTAATTAATGCCCCTACTTTTTCTGAATTGCTAGTGCTTACATATACGCCTACTAAAATACCAGCTAATCCAAAACCTTCTTTAATAAGTCCTGAAATAATTCCACCAATACCTAAAATTAGCGTTACGCCAATTATTACACAATCTAGTATTAAGCCGCTATTCATATCAAATTCACTAGCTCATTATATTGAGTGCTATATCTTAAAGCAAGCTCACGAGTGATTAAACCAGAGCGAACCGCTTCAACTAAGCTTTGTGTTTGGGTTTTCATACCTGTGCCTTGTTGATTTAACTGCATTTGTGAATATATTTGATGGTTTTTGTTTTCACGAATAAGGTTTGCAATAGCCATATTATTAATCATAATTTCGTGAATTGCTAAACGACCACCACCTTTTTTAGGTATTAAGCTTTGTGCTATAACTGCTTGTAATGAAAACGATAACATATTTCTAATTTGGTCTTGCTCTCCACCACTAAAGCTATCTACGATACGGTTGATTGTTTGCATAGCTGAGTTTGTATGTAAGGTTCCAAATACTAAGTGACCTGTTTCAGCTGCTGTAATTGCTGCTGCTATTGTTTCTCTATCTCTCATCTCACCGATTAAGATAATATCAGGGTCTTGTCTTAAAGCATATTTTAAAGCTGTTTGAAAGCTTTTAGTATCTATATCAACGTTTCTGTAAGAAAATACTGATTTTTTGTTTTTATGCATAAATTCAACTGGGTGTTCTATGGTTAAAATATGCTTACTTTCTGTTGCGTTGATTTCGTTTAACATTGCTGCTAGAGTTGTTGATTTACCAGAACCTGTTGGACCTGTTACAAGAATTAGTCCTTTTTCTTTTTTGATTAATTCTTTAAAAATTGGTGGTGCTTTTAAATCATCTAAACTAGGGATATTTTCAGGAATTAGACGAAATGCAGCTGCAAGTTTTCCTTCTTCAACATAGTAATAGTTTGCCCTAAAACGCCCTACTCCTTCAACTGCATAAGCGAAGTCTAGTTCTCTTTCTTCTTCTAAGGTTGCTTTTTGTGCGTCTGATAAAATGCTATAACAAGAAGCTTTAATAATTTCAGAATTTAAAACAGCAAATTCCAAATCATTCAAAGTTCCGTGAATTCTTAAAAGCGGTTTTCTACCAGGAATAAAGTGCAAATCACTCGCATCATTTTCTTTCATAAATGTTAAAATTCCATTCATTTGAATGGTATTAACGCTATCTTGAGTTTGAATATTTTCTTCCATTTATTTTCCTTATTCTATGATTTTAGGTACAGAGAAAAAATGTCCATTTGTAGATGGTGCATTTTTTAAAATATCTTCAATAACTTCTGATTTTTGTGGTATATCTTCTCTTAGTGGAGTATAATTTAAATTATTGATTTTTAAATTATTAGTATCAATTTCATTTAAATTATCTACGAATTTTAAAATATCATCAAAATCAGCAATTAGTTCTTTTCTTACATTATCATTTAACCTAATTGATGATAATTTTTCTAATCTTTCTAATAGCTTTTCATTGACTACCATAAGTTCACCTTGCTTTAATAAAATTTCATCTGATTATATAATAAAAATTTAATATAGCACTAAATTTATCAAGATTTACGAAAAATTGTTACAATTTCAGCTTTAATTTTATTAATTTTTAAGGAATTTAATTTGAAAGAAAATTCATATAGCGTAGAAGAATTTGGCATTAAAGTTGAAAGATTTATTAGAAAATACAAATTTCTTTTTATATTTTTGATAATCGTAATTGTTGCTTATTTTGTTATAACATCTATTAATGATTCTATAAAACAAAAAACAAAAGAAGAAGCAAATGCTTTATATAATGAGCTATTAATTACTAAAAATAATGATAAATTAAATCAATTAAAATCTTTAAATCCTAACTTATATTTAGCAGTGCTTTTAGATGAAAAATATTTAGATGAATTATTACAATTTAATCCTAGCAATGAGGATAAATTATTGTTAGAAATTTATAAAGCTAGAGAATTTAAATCAGATTTTTTCTTAACAGATTTAAAAACAATACAAGAAGCTTATGCGTTGTTAAAAGATAATAAAATTAAAGAAGCTGAAGTAAAACTTAATTCAATAAGTGCAAATTCTGTATTTTTAAGAATTGCTAATAATTTAAAACATTATCAAGGTAACCAATGAAAAAATATTCTTTAATAGCTTTATCTTTAGTATTTTTAGCGGCTTGTTCAGGTTCAAAACAATACTATAAGCCAGAAAATACTCAAAAGCTTACAACAATTAAAACGAAAAATGAGAATATCTTGAAGAATTTTAAAGGCTATGAAATCATTAACAAACAAGATAATATCTTATATTTATCTAATGATTTAGGATTTTTAAAAATCTTAAAAGATAAAGAAGTAATTTTTGATAAGAAATTTGATGCAAAAATTGTAAGTATCGCAACAGAAGGCAATAAGGCTGTAATGGTTGATGCTTTGAATAATATAATAATATTTGATTTGTTAGAACAAAAATATTTATTTAGTGAAAACTACGGACAAGCAAATGGAGTGGTGAAAAAATTAGCAAATCCTAGTTTTAATAACAATGTGATAATAATTCCTAGCTTAGATGGCAAATTAATCGTTATCAATAACAATACCAATACTTTTATAAGAAGTATAAATGTAGGAACTCAAGAATTTTTTAATAATGTTGTATTTTTAAAAGCTGATAGTGAAAAATTAATCGCAGCAAGTTCTAGTAAGGTATTTACAATAATTGATAATAAAACATATACTAAACTAATCAATATTAAAAAGGCTTTAGAAAAAGATAATTATATTTATATTTTATCAAACGAAGGCGTAATTTATAAATTTGATTATTTATTAAATGAAATTACAAAAATTAAATTTAAATATGCAAACTATAGTGATGTTTATGTTTATAATAACTTTATTTATGCTTTAGAGCATAATGGATACTTGATAAAATTAGATGATAAATTAAATGAATTAGCTGTTTATAATTTAGATTCTAAAATAGATTCAGGTGCTTATTTTAAGGATAATATTTTATTTTATAATAACAAAAGCTATGAATTGAAATGACTTTAATTGATATTGGAAACACAACAGCTTGTGTTTATAAAGAAGAACATGCAAAAAGGATAGAGTTAAAAGACTTTATCCCAAACTCTTTTAAAGAAAAAGTATTTTATATAAGTGTAAATTCTAATTTTTCTACACTACCTAATAACTATATTAATCTTGAACCTTATTTTAGTCTTAACACTTCTTATGTTGGTCTGGGTGTTGATAGAATTGCTTCTTGTTATTGCATTGATTCTGGCATTATTGTAGATGCTGGTAGTGCAATTACAATTGATAAAATGAGTGGTGGTAAACATTTAGGCGGATTTATTTTGCCAGGTATTCAATCATATCTTAATGCTTATAAGAATATTTCTTGTAGATTAGATTATGAATTAAATACATCTATTGATTTAAATTCGTTACCAAATTCCACAAAAGACGCTATTAGCTACGGGATAATTTCAAGTGTTGTAAATAGTATTAATGATTTTGCTAATGATGAGATAATTTATCTAACTGGTGGAGATGCAAGCTTTTTAAGTCAGTTTTTTAAAAATGCAATAAATGAAAAAAATTTAGTATTCCAAGGAATGCAAAAATTAATTAAAGACTTGAATTTATAAATAAATAAAATTATCATTAAAAAAATTACAAAAAGGATGGAGTATGGCACAACATTTTGATGTTATAGTAGTTGGTGGTGGAATTAGTGGAGCGGCTTTGTTTTATGAGCTTAGCAAATATACAAATGTAAAAAAAGTGGCATTAATAGAAAAATATCACGCATTAAGCACTCTCAATTCTAAAGGCACTAGCAATTCTCAAACAATTCATAGCGGAGATATAGAGACAAATTATACTTATGAAAAAGCTTCAAAAGTAAAACCTAACGCTGATATGATTGTAAATTACGCAAAATTAGTAAAAGCAGAAGAGAAGTTTATGTTTTCTCATCAAAAAATGGCTTTAGCTGTTGGTGAAGAAGAATGTGCTTTTATGCAAAAAAGATATGAAGAATTTAAAGATATTTATCCTTATATTAGAAAGTTTGACAAAGCAGAAATAAAAAGAATAGAGCCAAAAGTAGTAGAAGCTTTAGGTGGTGGTGATAGACCTGAAGAAATATTTGCAATGGGTGCATTAGCAGGGGATTGTTATACAACGGTTGATTTTGGCAAAATGAGCGAGAGTTTAGCTGAAGAAGCAATGAAAGCTAATCAAGAAAATCAAATGTTTTTTAATGAAGAAATTGTAAATATTTATAAAAAAGGCGATGTTTTTTATCTAATTAGTGCTAACAAGACTGAATTTAGTGCGAATTTCGTAGTGGTAAATGCAGGTGCTCATTCATTATTTTTAGCACATAAGATGGGTTATGGTCTTGATTATGCCTGTTTGCCTGTTGCAGGTAGTTTTTATCTAACTAAAAAGCATTTATTAAATGGTAAAGTTTATATGGTTCAAAATCCAAAATTACCTTTTGCAGCATTACACGGCGACCCTGATATTTTATGTGATATGAATACTCGTTTTGGTCCGACTGCTTTAGTATTACCTAAGCTTGAGCGTTATCACGGGCTTAAGAGTTTGCCTGAATTTTTTACAACTTTACGCCTTGATGGAACTACTATTAAAATCTTACTTGATTTAATGAAAGATAGCACTATTAGAAATTATATTTTAAGAAATTTCTTATTTGAAGTGCCATACCTTAATAAAAATCTTTTTGTAAAAGACGCTAGAAAAATCGTCCCAAGTCTTACAACTGATGATATAACTTACGCAAAAGGTTTTGGTGGAGTTCGCCCACAAGTGCTAAACAAAACTGAAAAGAAATTAATGCTAGGCGAAGCTAGTATAGTGCCACAAAATCAAGGAATAATCTTTAATATGACCCCAAGTCCAGGTGCGACTAGTTGTATGGGAAATGCTTTAAGAGATTTAAGAATGGTGGTTGATTATTTAAAACTTGAATTTAACGAAGAATTATTCAATAAAGAACTAAGGGGATAAAATGAAAAAAACAAAAATAATAGCAACTTTAGGGCCTGCAAGCGATAGCGAAGAATGTATAAGAGAAATGATAAAAGCAGGTGTTAATGTATTTCGTTTAAATTTTTCTCACGGCTCTCACGAATATCATAAAGCGAATTTAGATAAGGTAAGAAAAATAGCTGAAGAATTAGGCGAAAATATCGGAGTATTACAAGATATTTCAGGGCCAAAGATTAGGGTATTAGAATTACCTGAGCCATTTTTATTAAAAAAAGGCGATAGATTAGATATTTATAGACATACAATAAAGGCTAATCAAAAAGCACAAAATCACTATGAAGTAAGCACAAATTATAATGAAATTCTAGGTGCAGTAAGAGTTAGCGAAGCTATATATTTATGCGATGGTTCTATTAAAGTAATAGTTGAAGATATAAATCAAGATTATTTAAAATGCCAAGTTCAAAACGATGGAAAATTGGCGTCAAATAAAGGTATAAATTTTCCTAATACAAAAATCAATATAGAAGTAATTACTAAAAAAGATAAAGATGATTTATTGTGGGGTGTTAAAAATGATGTTGATTACATGGCAATATCTTTTGTTCAAAACGCTTATGATATCAAAAATGCTAAGCAAATATTAGCCGAAAACGGAAATAAAACTGCTGTTTTTGCAAAGATTGAAAAATTTGATGCTGTTGAGAATATAGATGAAATTCTTAATGTAAGCGATGGGATAATGGTTGCTCGTGGGGATTTAGGAATAGAAGTTCCTTTTTATAAGGTTCCAAGCATACAAAAATCAATAATCAAAAAAGCTAACGAAATAGGTAAGCCAGTAATTACTGCAACTCAAATGTTATTTTCTTTAGCAAATAACAAAAGTGCAACTAGAGCAGAGATAAGCGATGTTGCAAATGCTGTGTTAGATGGAACTGATGCTGTTATGCTTAGCGAAGAAAGTGCAGTTGGAATTGACCCTGTAAATGCCGTTAGCATTATGGCTGCAACGATTAGCGAAGTAGAGAAAATCTATCCATATTGCAATTTTAATCACGATAAAAGAGATATGACTGATACCATCGCAGCATCAGCTGTGCAACTTGCAAAAGATATTAATGCAGATGCATTGATTTGTCTTACAAGTAGTGGTGCAAGTGTTAAAAAAATGGCAAGATATAGACCTGATACAAAGATAATAACAATGAGCCATTGCGATAAAACATTAAAAAGCCTTAGTATTTGTTGGGGTCTTAGTGAAGCTTATGTGGTTGATAAGGCAGGTAGTTTGCACGAACTTTTACAAAATTGTGTAAGAGTAGGGGTAAAAAAAGGCATTATGGATAAGAGTAAAAATTATGTTATTACAGCAGGTTATCCTGTAGGAGAAACAGGTAGCACGAATTTAATCAGAGTTCTTGGAAAAGAACAAATAGAGTATTATTTAAACTTGTAGAAAAAAAGGAATTTAAAATAGGCTTTTGCTTATTTTAAATTCTAAAAAATGAATGATATTTAAACTTATATTAAATAATAATTATTATAATACTTATCAATAATTATGAAAGGAAGTTTAAATGAAGAGAATATTCTTAAGCTCAACTTTAGCTTGTGTTTTAGCAAGTTCTTTAAATGCTAGTTATGTAATAAAACCAAATGAAATGATTGATATTTATGATGATAGTATTAATAAAACTAGCATTCAAGCAAATCTTATTAAGTCTTTAAATCCAGATGATAGTTTTAAATGGCATTATGCAAGATACTTTGAAGGAAAATCAAAAACTGATTTATATTTTAGAGATATTAGTGTAAGAGATGATAAATTACTAGCAGCAGGGAGCTATCATTCATCAATAGTGTTATTTGATTTAAAAAATGATAATATTGTTTATAATGATTTTTATGCGATAAAGGATGCTGATCATTCTGAATTAGGTAAGAAATATCCAGAAGCTACCGACGATGCAAAAAAACAAGAAAAAGTTAAAGAAGATAGCAAAACAGATAATAATAACGATGATGATGAGTGGAGTGGGGCAAGTGAGCTTTTCGTAGAGCAAGTAGAATTTATAGATGATAAAACTGCTTTTGTAAATACTATGCCAAAATATTTAGGAAGAGATAATAAAAATGCTAGACCATATTTGCACCATTCAGGACTACATAAAATAAAATTAGATAATAGTGGTGATTTAAAGGAATTAGCCTTTTTAAAGGGTGAATATTTTTTGTTTAGAAAATACAAAGATGGTGTAATTGCTTTAGATGATAAAGAAACTTTTAGTATTTTTGATAAGAATTTAAAATTGATAAAAAGCTTTAAGATTAAAGATGTAGTAAAGGCTGATGTTAGGCTTGATAGATTATTTGTGCTTTTAAAAGGCGAAAATAAAGGCATTTATGAATACGATATTAAAAAATCTAAACTAAATAAAATCGCAGATTTTAACACACAATATTTTGGTCGTCCTATAAAAGCTACTACAAGCCCTTTTTTAGTAAGTCCTGATGCAAAAAATATTTATTATACAACACCACATAATTATAATTCTAAGCTATGTAAAGTAAGTGTATTAAATCATACAACAGAATGTTCAAATACAGGTTTTGCTTTATATTCTGGTTCTTATGCTATTAGTCCAGATGGTAAAACTTTGGCTTATACTTTTGGAGATAGATTAGGGCAAACTAGCATTTTTAATATTGAAAATAAGCCGTATTTAGCAGGAAGTATTAAGGGTGGGAATGTAAGTTATGCCGCTACATTTAAAGACAATAATACATTAATTGTTTCTAATAATCGTAGAAATATTGATATTTATGATTTATCAAAAGGCAAAAGCATTAGTATAGATGATAAATTTGAGAATTTAAAAGCAAATATTTTTAGTTTTATTGCACCAAATATGGAAAACATTAAAATTAAGATGAAAAATAGTGGTGGAAAAGAAAAAATAAAATCAGATATTATTTTTCCACAACATATTGATGGGATAAATATTGTTTATCTTTTACCTGATGAGTTTGCAGATTTTGTTGATGAAAAAGGTAAAATTTTTGCTTTACCAAAAAATGATTTAAGTGGGGAATTTAGCGTTATATTAAAGCTATGTGAAAACGGCAAAATAATTCGTGAAGAAGCCTTAACAACTCCATTTAATATAAAAGTTAGTAAGTGAAAGAATTTGTTTTTTCTTGCTTTAGCACAAAATGTGTTGTTAAATTAGAAGCTAGCGAATATGAAGCTTCTAATTTAGCTATTAAATGTTTTGAGCTTTGTAAAAATCTACATTTAAAATATAATTATTTTGATAATTCTTCGTTGGTATCTAAAATTAATAATAAAAACAAAAATCGTATAAAATTAGACCAGCAAACTATGATGATTTTGCAAAAACTCTCAAGTCTTAGTGAAATTACTAATTATGCTTTTGATATTACACTAATCAATAAAAAATTAAAAAATAATGCAAAATATGGTAAAAATTCATATTTTTTATCTAAAAAATTTATAGAATTTGAAGATATAAATACAAAAATTGACTTAGGTGGCGTGATTAAAGAATTTGCAGTTGATGAATGTGCTAAAATTTGTGAAAAATACAAATATGTGATTAATTTTGGAGGGGATTTAAAGACTAATAAAGAAATATTTGTAAATATTAAAAATCCTAAAAATCCACAAGAAGCTATTAAAAAATGGCAAATCTTAAATCAATCGCTAACAACTTCAGCACAATATGAAAGAGCAAATCACATAATAAATACAAAAGATTTTAAATACTCTCAAGTTAGTGTAATAGGAGAAAACACGCTTAGTTGCGGGGTATTTTCCACTGCTTTGTGCTTTGAAGAATTTAGTTTGCCTAAAGAGTATTTAGCAATTTGCATTGATTTTAATAACGAAATAAAATACCAATCTAATTGTGATAGGTAATTTAATATATTTTAAGTGAAGTTAAAATAAAGAGAGTTTTATTATGTTACTTTAGAACAATCTTGATTTAAAATTATTGTTACAAATACTTGTTTTTTAGATATTTAAAGAAAAATAGCAATAATTTTTGTATTACTTTCATAAAATAGATAAAATTACAAATACCGCTTCTTATCTTACTCATTGCAACATAATTTTTATCAAAATCATAATTTAAGAATTTTTAAAAACTTAAATATATTTTTATGAATAGTAGCGTGAGTTGAAAATATTGCTTGTTATATTCTAACTATTTGCTTTATATGTTTGTTTTGTTAAAATATTTAGAAGTTTCACTAAGTTTTATACTTAATATTTAATATAGTTTTGTTGTGATTTTTTATATTGTGCCATTAATTTTAAATTCTATTTTTGCAAATAATTATATTGCGAATTTAATATTTAAAATATTTGTTTTATTTTAGATACGAGCTAAAAATAAAATTAAGGGAAATAAAAAAGTGGCTCCGGATGTAGGATTCGAACCTACGACCAAGCGGTTAACAGCCGCCTACTCTACCGCTGAGCTAATCCGGAATAAGTAGTAATCGTTAAGTAAAAGCGTAATAATAGCCAAGAAAATTTTGTTTGTCAAGAGTTTTTTGAAAAAAATATAAAAAAATGTGAAATTTAATAAAAAATGCTTTTAGTCAAAATGATTTATTGACCTAAAAGCACTTATAAATTATAAGTTTTTAAATAGTTTATAAGCAGGATTTATAAGCAATGCAGCACAAAATGCTTTTGCAATATCAGTTACTATGAAAGGATATAACCCTATACTAAGTATTTTATCCTTAGGAACATAAAAGCTTAAAATAAATAAGCCACAAATATAAAGCACCGCAGTAGCTACTAGAGCATATAAACTTAACGCAAAGACATTGTTTATATCATGGTCTTTAGCTTTTCCCATAATATAACCCATAGCAATCAAACCAAAAATATACCCACCACTAGGGCTTAAAATTGCGTGCAAACCACCACCGCTAGCAAATACAGGAAAGCCACACAAACCTTCTAAAAACCATAAAATCAAACTAAATAAAGCTAGTCTTGAGCCTAAAGCATAAGATATAGTTAAAACCACCATAGTTTGCATAGTAAAGGGTATGATGTCTATGCTTATTTTTAAATTAGCAGCAAATGCTATTAAAATACTTGCTAGTAATACTTTAGCTGTATTGCTTGCGGTATTTTTCTTTAAGCAAAAACTTTTTAAAGCTGCTAACATAATCCCTCCTTTGTAAAATTAAAAAATGATTATATACTAAAAATAATATTTATAAAGGAAGAATTATGAAAAAACATTTAATAGCCACTAGAGTAGGGGCGTTTTATTTAGAAGATGATAAAATTACGCCTTTTATTTACGATGAAGCCCCGACTGATTTGATTAATCATTATACAAGCAGAATAAATCATAGTTCAAGAATTAAAAATCCTTGCGTTAGGCGTGGATTTTTAGATGGTTCTAAGGATAGATTAGATGATGAGTTTATAGAGATTTCTTGGGATAAAGCCTTTGAATTAATTGCAAATAATCTTAAAAAATATTATGAAGAATACGGCTCTAGCAGTATTTACGCTGAAAGTTACGAATGGGGTGGGGTAGGTAAAATCGGCTGGGGTAGAATGCTAATTCATAGACTTATCAATGCTCTTGGTGGCGGGGTCTTTGAGTTAGGAGATTATTCAACCGGCTCTGCAATAGCTAGTATGCCTTATGTTTTTGGCTCATCTTGTGTTTATGAAAGAGCAACTGATTATAAAGAAATAATCAAACACGCTAAAGTAGTGGTGTTTTGGGGAGCTAATCCTATTATTACAAGTAAAATTGCTCACGATATTCCTATGCACGAACACGAAAAATATCTAAAACAAATGGCTGAAAATAAAGATATTGAAGTAATTTTTATAGATATTAGAGCTAATGAGAGTGCAAAAATGATGAATGCAACAACTCTAACTCCTAATTCAAATTCTGATATGGCAATGGCTATTGGAATGTGCAATTATCTTTATACTAACAAGCTTTATGATAAAGAATTTATAGAGAGTAAAACCACAGGATTTGATACATTTAAAGACTATTTTCTAGGTATAAACGACGGGGTAAATAAGGACTTAGAATGGGCTAGTAAGATTTGTGGTATTAGCAAAAATGATTTAGAAAATCTAGCCTTAAAGCTTAAAAATAATCCTAGTAATATTTTATTAGGTAGGTCAATTCAAAGACAATTAAACGGAGAATTTAACTACTTAGCAATAATTTGCTTAGCTGCTATGTGCGGACATATAGGCAAAGATGGTTTAGGGATTGAGTTTAATTTAAGCAGTGGTTGCAAGGGTGAGAGTGCAAAAAATACAGAAAAATTAAGTGATATAAATACACTTTTAGGCGAAATAAAAGGCAAAAATCATTATATCCCAAGCTCAAGGCTTAGCGAGTGCTTATTAAGGCCTAATACAAAAAGCACTTATAAAGATGAAGAAATCATCTATCCTGATATAAAATTAATGATAAATGCTTGTGGCTCATATCTTACCCATCAGCCAAATAGCAATGAGAGTTTAAAGGCTTTAAATAATCTTGAGTGCATTATCACACTTGAGCCTTTTTGGACGGCTCAAGCTAAGATGAGTGATATTGTTTTGCCTATTGCTATTGAAGGGGAGCGTTATGATATAGAGCAAAGCACGAATAAAGAAATAATTTTTGCACTAAAACCTATAAAAGAGCCTTTTTATAACGCAAAAAGTGATTTTGAAATATGCAAAGAAATAGCAAAAAGATTTAATAAATCTTATGAATTTTGCCGTGATTTAGATGAATTAGACTTAGTAAAATTGGCTTATTTAGATATTAAAGAAAGATATTTTAAAAAAGGAATAATTTTAAGTGAGTTTGATGAGTTTTTAGAAAAATCTTATGAAAAAGTGCAGGGCTTAAGCGAGTTAGAGCCTTTTACAAGATTTAAAAACATAAAAAATATTAATTTAAGTATAAAAAACAATATCGCAAAATACGAGCAAAAAGATGAGCTTTTAAGCGAATATCCTTTATTTTTAACTTCTGCACATAGTCCTTATAGACTTCATTCACAACTACATAATAGCGATATAAGAGATAGTGAAAATGATTTAGAGCCTGTTTATTTGCATAAAGATTTAGCTATTAAAAAGGGTATTAAGCAAGGAGATATTGTAAGAGTTTTTAATGATAGGGGCGAGATTTTAGTGGGGGCTAGAATAATTTGTGATATTAATCCTAATAATATTTTGATTTTTCAAGGTGCTTGGTGGCAAATTGATGGTAAAAGGTGCCTAAATGGAAATGTAAATGTGCTAACAAGCTCAAGCCCAAGTTCAGCGGTATCAAATAGCAACACAGCTCACACTTGTAAAGTAGATATAGAAAAATTTAATGGCATTAAAAACTGGGAGAAAGACTGCTTTAAAGCTCCGAAAATTATTAAGAATTTATAATTTAAATTCTTATTTTAATTATCCTAAAAATTAGGATAATTAAAATTCTTTTTTGTTTAAATCATCTAAAATATTGCTAGCTAGACTATCTACGCTATTTGCAGCTTTATTTGTATCATTTGCAATATTGTCATTTTCTTTACTTAGCTCATCAATTTCGTTTATGGTTGTATTGATTAGATTAATTGCTTGAGTTTGCTCATCTATACTCATACCAATATCGTGAATTTGTTGGACTAATAATTTTACATTAGCTTCTACTTGATTTAATGATGAGCTAGTGTTATTAGCTAATTTGCCAACTTCACTTGCAACCACGCTAAATCCACGCCCATGCTCACCTGCACGCGCTGCTTCAATAGCAGCATTTAAAGCTAATAAATTTGTATCTTCTGCAATGCCTCTAATAACATCAATAACGCTTTTTATGCTATCGCTTTGTTGAATGATTTCTTGGCTTTTTTGAGCTACTGCAGTCATTGAGCTTGACATTTGATTGATTGCTACTGCACTTTCTTCAAGGTTGTTTTTAGCCTTTTTGCTACCATTTAATAAAAGCTTCATATTTTCTTTTAAATTATTAGAATTTGATTTTAAAGTATTGCTTATATTTTCTTGAGAATAAAGCATATTTTTAATTTCTTGTTGCAAGGTATTTAGGCTATTTTCTATCTCTCCTATTGGGTTTTTTATATTATTTTTGAAATTCATATTTGAGTATTCTTTTAATAGCTCATCAATTTGGTTAATATCTTTTCCTATTTTTAGTTTTAGAGTTTGCAACATTTCTTTTAGAATTTCTTTTAATTCTTTTATTTTTGGATTGTAAGGTTCGCTGGTTATTTCATTGTTTAAACTACCTTGTTTAATAGAATTTGTAATATTTGTAATTTCATTTATACAGGTTTGGTCTTTTTCATAATTTTGCTTTAGTTCTAATACGGTTGCATTTATTTGCATAGCCATTTTGCCAAATTCATCTTTATTATTTGTGATTATTTTATCTACATCATTGCTTTTATATCTTAAAAAATCAAAAAAACTATTAAGACCAGTATTGATTAAAGTAAGGTTTTTAATGATATTTTTAGATATTACATAAGCTAAAAACATATTTAAAATTTGTGCTAATAAGGCTATTATTATTTGAATAATTATTTCTTGTTGAGCTTCAGACTTATTTATATTTGCTTTATTTAGAATTTGATTTGTTATTTCGTTTTCTAATTTTTTATAATCTTCTATCACATTAGTAGCTACTTGGAAAAATTCATTTGCATTTATATTAAAATTACCATTTATATTATTATTCATAGTAGTTGATATAAATTCTTGAAGTTTTTTATAACTTTCAAGATTTGAAAGATTTTTTAAATATTCATCTATAAAATTAATTTTTAATTCTTTTAATTCTTTTAATTTTCCAGAAATACTTGTATTTAGGTAACTAATGTTTGAAAAAGTATTAATATCCATAGTATTTGCATTAAATACTCCGTTTAAAGTCCCCCTTAATAAGCCATATCTTTCTTTTGTAGTAGCTACTAAATTAAGAGCATCGCTTAAACTAGCATAGCTTTCATCAAGACTTTGAGAAATATCTTTTACTTTTTTGATTTGTTGATTTATTAAATTGGTATAATTTTGTAATACTATAGCTCTATTGGCCTTATTATCAACCATATTTCTTAGATTATCAACTTCATTTTTTAATTCATTATTTAAAACAAATTTATTTCTATGTTCTATTAGTGCTTGCTTATTAGCACCAGCTAAAAATCCTACGCTAAGACCACGCTCTACTTGTAATAAATGAATTATTTCGTTGGTTTGAGATATTATCTTTACGCTATCTTGTGCAGTTATTGAAGAATTATATGTCTTATAACTATTTTTAATTAGCAAAATATTATAAATTAATAATATAATTAAAAATGTGCTTGTAAGCAATAAAAGTTTTTTAGAAATAGATATTTTAGAAATCATAAGTCCCCTTAATTAATAGATTTAGATTTTTATTTTAAAGTTTTTTAAAGAATTATATAGATTTTAGGAGAATGGATGAAATTTTTTTTAATTTTTTGTATGTTTTTTTCAACATTACTAGGTAGCTCATTTAAAGGAAGTGATTTTGATGAGTTAAAAAGTATTGATGTAAGAGATTATTATATTAGCGAATATATTGATGGTATGGGTGCAAACTGGGATGGTAAAAAGTTATATAATAATCATAATCAAACTTATGAAATTAGCAAAGATTTTACAAAGGATTTTCCACCTTTTGAGATAAAAGGTCTTTTATTTTGTGGGACAGATTATTATGATACCTTTAATGATGTTATGTTAAACAAGCTTAAATGTGCTAAGTTTTATGTGGTTGATGTCCCTAATCAAAAGGGAGATTTAAAGGATAGATTAAATTATTTAAGAGATTATTTAAAAGAACACCCTAATAAAAATATTACATTCGTAGTTCAGAATGAATTTAATAGTGAAGATGAATTTGTAGATTTTTTTAATGAAGTTATATTAAAAGAATCAGAAGGTGTGTATTTACACAAAAAGAATACTGATTATGATGTTCCAAGACAAGATAAAATAGTGCAAATTAGAAAGTTTTATAAAGATAATTGCGTTATATCAAAAACTAATTTAAACAATGAAGGCAAGCTAATTAATTATGAATGCCAATGGAAAAAGATTAACGCTTTAAGAGCCCTTACTAAATTTACTGATGAAAAATTAAACAATAACGAGCTTACAACTATTACTATAGGCAGTGGTTTTAATATAAACGAAATTAATAAACCATTAAACATAGGAACCAAGATTGCATTTAAGTATTATAAACTTGATAAAGATGGAAAACCTATGCATAGCGTATTTATTAGAAGTTTTTAAGGAGTGGGTATGAAAAAATTATTGTTTGTCGCTAGTTTTATTGCTGTATTTTTTAGTGCTTGCAACGATGAAGCTAAAACTACAAGTATTAAAACTGGAGATATATTAACTTTAAAAAGTTGGGATAATCAAGAAATAAAAATCAAAAGAGAAGAAAATGGCTTTAGTTTGGTTGATAGCAATAAAATTTTAATTATTGATATATTTGGGACTTTTTGTCAGCCTTGTAGAGCCGAAGCTCCAATGCTTTTTGATATACAATCAAAGCATTTAGATGATTTAGTGTTTGTTGGATTATCTTATGCAGAAGAAGCTGATAATGAAAAATTAAAAGAATTTGCAAAGAACTATAATGCGTATTATTTTTTAACAAATGATAAAAGAGCAGATTTGATAGTAGAAGCAATAACAGATGATATAAAATATAATACTCAGGTTCAATTACCTTTTAAAGTAATGTTAAAAGATGGTAAATATCAAAAATTAGGAAATGAGTATTTTATTTTAGGTAAAGCCGATGAAGGATTATTAAGAGAAAGTATAAATAAAGCAAAGGAAAATAAATGAAAAAATCTTTAATATTATTAAGCGTATTAGCTTTTTTTGGTTGTGCGAATACTAACAATGTTGAGGTAGCAAAAGAAGTGAAAAAATTAGAAAATAAAGAATATAAAATATCAAAAATTATAGTTAAAGACACAAATAAAGAATATAGCAATTCTAGTAATTGGTCTTTAATAATTGAAGATAATAAATTAGGTATGTTTGTAGGTTGCAATAGAATTTTTAGTGCTATAAAACAAGAAAATAATAATATTTATTATGAAAATCCAGCAAGCACAAAAATGATGTGTCCTAATCAAGTAATGGAAGTAGAAAACGCAGTTGCTAGTAGTCTTACAAGTATGCAAATAATAGAAAATGGCTTAGAAAACGATAAAGTAAAAATTATTTTTGAATAATGATTTTTCTAGCAAACAAACCAATTAATATTAGCTCTAATTCTTACGCTTTAA
Organism: Campylobacter sp. RM12647; assembly: GCF_020138135.1. Taxonomy (NCBI): domain Bacteria; kingdom Pseudomonadati; phylum Campylobacterota; class Epsilonproteobacteria; order Campylobacterales; family Campylobacteraceae; genus Campylobacter; species Campylobacter sp. RM12647. The sequence continues at coordinate 61,289 of NZ_JACGAS010000006.1, forward strand.
AATTAGGTAAAAAATTAGGGCTAAAACTAGGATATTCAGGCACACTTGACCCATTTGCTAGTGGGGCATTACTCTGTGCTGATAAAAAACACGCAAAATTATTTCGCTTTTTAAATCTTGAGCCAAAAGTCTATGAGGCAACGATTTGGCTTGGTGCAATTAGTCCTAGCTTAGATAATGAAAACATAAGCTTTTGTAGTGTTAAAGAGCCTAGTTTAGAACAAATTATGCAAGCTTTTGCTAAGTATCAAGGAGATATAACTTACACTCCGCCTATATTTTGTGCTAAAAAAATCAATGGCAAAAGAGCGTATGAGTTAGCTAGAAATGGCGAAAAGGTTGAGCTAAATGAGTGTGTAATGAGTGTGAGAGCTGAGTTTTTGCATTATAATTTCCCTTTTATTAGTTTTAGATTAAGTGCTAGTAAAGGCACTTATGTTCGTTCATACGCCAAGCTAATTTGCGATGAATTAGGTGTAAAAGGGACTTTAAGTGCTTTAAGAAGACTTAGTGAAGGCGGCTTTAAAGAATTTAAAAATTATGATGCTTTTGGAAGTGTTGATTTAGAAGAAAATTTTTATTTAGGCGATATAAACGACTTGCTATTGGGTAAAAAATTAAACTTAAGTGATTTTCAAAAACAAGATTATAAAATTTATAAAATAGATTTAGGAGATTGTTTTAGCATTATTAGATTAGATGAAAAAATAGAATATATTTTAAATAAGGTGGAAAAATGTTAGTAGTATCAAGAAATGCAGGTGAAGGAATAGTTATTGATGGTGGGATTAAAATTAAGATTTTTGAAATAAAGGGCGATTCGGTAAAAATCGGTATAGAAGCTCCTAAACAAACTTTAATTTTAAGAGATGAATTAGTAGATTCTATAAAAGATGAAAATATCCAATCAGCTGCATCTTCAAGTGAATTGTTAGATAGTTTAGTAAGCTCACTTTCAATGTATAAAAAAGATAAATAATGAAAGCTTTTGCAAAGATTAATATTTTTTTAAAAATCACAGGCAAAAAGGATAATTATCATCAATTAATTTCAAGATTTTATAGGATTGATAATTTATATGATGAGCTTTATTTTATACCTAAAAGCGAAGCTAGGAATTTAGATAAAACTTTAATTCCTAATTCAAATTCTTTATTAAAAATCAATGGAATTACTTACGAAAATGAGTTTAAACAAGATGTTTTGATGGATAAATTTTATTTGATAAATGATAATTTAGTAAGTAATTTTTATTCTAAAAGCGATATTTTTTCAAAAGTTTTAAGTTTGATTGATGAGAATTTAAAACAAGAATTTCAAAATAATTTTGCTTTAGTTTTACACAAAAATATCCCTACTTTTGCAGGACTTGGCGGTGCTAGTTCTAATGCTGCTTGTTTTATAAAACTATTAAATGATATAAAGCCTTTTGATACTAAAGCAATTGCTAGGCTTAGTGGGGCTGATGTGAGCTTTTTTGAAAGTGGGCTAAAGAGTGCTAATGTTAGTGGATATGGTGAGATAATTGATGATTTTAGCGATGATTTATGCGATTTTTCATTAGAATTTAGCACACCTTGTAGCACAAAAGATGTTTTTAGCGAATTTGCAAAAGAGCCAAAATATTATGAAAATGATGAATTAAGTAAATTAAAGACAAAAGAGCTTTTAAATAATTTTACAAATTATGAATTAAATGATTTGCTAAAACCTTGCAATGCTTTATATTCTATCACTTTAGACTATGCTAATAAGGGCTTATTTTTAAGTGGTAGTGGGGGTAGTTTTTTTAAACTTAAATCATAATTTATCTAATTTGCTTTAGTTTAGAATTGTTTATTTTAAACATTTTTGATGAACTTTTTTGAGCTAAATCCAAATCCACAATTACATTGGCTATATTTTTTGCATAATTTATATCAAATTCATATCCGTGCAAATTTGCACTACTTGAGTATAAATATTTAAAATTCTTTAAAAATAAACTATGTTTATTATCATTTACTAGCCTAAATGATATTTGGTTTTTATATATAAAGGTTGTTTTTTTAGCCTTTCTTACTTGATTTTTAAATTTATTTGGAACTCTTGCAATGTTTTTAAGGCTAGTTAGATATGTGCTTGTGATTATGCAAGGTTTATTGATTTCTCTTTTTTTAGCTAAATTAATTTCTTTATAATCTTTACTTAAAAATCCAGCTGTAGTATCGGTTTGTGCTAGATAAATCATTTAACAAAACTTGGAATTTTATTTAATATCATAGTTGTAAAATCTATCATTTGATTCATCATCCAAGGCATTAAAAATATAATAATTACTACGACTAAAATGATTTTTGGCACAAAACTTAAAGTCATTTCGTTAATTTGGGTCGTTGCTTGAAATATACTTATTAAAAGTCCTGCAATAAGTCCAGCTAAGAGCATCGGAAGTGATAATAAAAGTGCTATTTTAAAAGTTGATACCCCAAGTGCAACTAAAGTGCTTTCCATATTAATCCTTATCATCAAAGTGTTAAACAATTTTAGGCAAAATTACTTAACTATTTATTATTAAAAAACAAGGAATACCCATTAGAAACGATTTTATTAAATTATTAAAAGAAATAGACATAAACCTTTGGCTACTTGTTTCTATATTTATTACACATTGTGTTTATTGTTTTTTGTTTTTAATTAATGGTATTTTTCCTATGGCTATTTTTAATATTTACTCAATAACGAGTTATTTTGTAGCAATTTGCTTTTATTTAAAAGACAAAATAACAGCAGCGTTTTTTGTAGCATTTGCCGAAATATTTTTACACCAAATTATGGGTTCTTATTATTTAGGGTTTGAAAGTGGATTTAGCACTATTATGATGTGTTTATTTTTCTTGCAATTTACATTTTTTAGCAAGTGGCTTTATAGAATATCAGTAAGTTTATTTTTGCTTTTTAGCATATATGGTTTATATTATTTTAGACATTATTTAGTAGGTGAATATAGTAATAGTCAAGATTTGTTTTTCTATATCAATACATTTTCAAGCTCTGTTTTTATGTTAATTTATGGTGGTCTTGCAACGGTTACTTCAAATAAAAAATTATCCGACTTAACTTATTTGGTTTATAGAGATTTTCTAACAGGTCTTTTTAATAGAAAATACTTTGAAGAAAAGATAATTCCTAACTTCAATAAAGATGAATCACTTTTAATAGCAATTTGTGATATAGATAATTTCAAAAGAATTAATGATACTTATGGTCATGATATAGGCGATATAGTTTTAAAAAGTGTAGCATCAGCAATTCAGTATGAAATGTTAGGGCTTAAAGGCGTTGTTTCTAGATGGGGTGGCGAAGAATTTGTAGTGAAATTAAATGTAAAAAACAATCAAGAAGCAGAATACTATATGAATGTAGTAAAAAATTCAGTTTCAAAACAAGAATTGAAAAAATATAACATAAAACCAACTATAACAATTGGTGGTATTTTTATTAAAAATCCTTGTAAAGATAGTTTTGAGCATTATTTTAAAATTGCCGATCAAGAATTATATTTTGGTAAAAAAAGCGGCAAAAATTGTGTAAATATACAAGTTTCATAATTTTTTTATAATTAAGTTTAATTTAAGAAAAAAAATATATAATTCTGTCTTTATTTCATAAGTGCGGGAATAGCTCAGTGGTAGAGCACAACCTTGCCAAGGTTGGGGTCGCGAGTTCGAACCTCGTTTCCCGCTCCATTATTTTACATATTTTGCCCAGATGGCGGAAATGGTAGACGCAAGGGACTTAAAATCCCTCGGTAGTTTTTACCGTGCCGGTTCAAGTCCGGCTCTGGGCACCATAAGGTGATATAGCCAAGCGGTAAGGCATGGGCCTGCAAAGCCTTGATCCTCGGTTCAAATCCGAGTATCACCTCCAATAAGGCTTTTGCAAAAAATCTTTTATCGCTTGTTTGATAATTTTTCGGGAGATGGCTGAGTGGTCGAAAGCGGCGGTCTTGAAAACCGTTGAGGTGCAAGCCTCCAGGGGTTCGAATCCCTTTCTCCCGGCCACTTCATTTTTAACAATCTTTTTCATTTTATATTTTTTTAAAAAAGTATTTTGTTCTAGCTTTTTTAGCTCCTTTGTTAGAAGAAAATATTTTAATTGAGTGTTGAAAAACACTCAATATATTTTAATTAGAATTTAATTCCGAATTGATTTATTAACAAACCATCAAGCATTCCATTAAATTGGTCTAAAAATCCCATTTCTTTTACTATTGTAAGTGCAAAATAAGATGAAGTGATAGGTCCAGCACTTGTGATTATATTTTTACGAACTACTACAGGCTCATTTAATCTTGTTCCTTTAATTCCTTCTTCACAACCTGGATAGCAAGTAAATTCATCACTTAAAACCCCAGCATTTGCTAAAACTATTGGAGAAGCACAAATTGCTGCTATTAATTTGTTTTGAGAATTTAAATCTTGTAAAATTGATTTGATTTTTTCACTATTTTTAAGATTTGTCATACCACCAAAACCACCTGCTAGAGCAATTGCATCAATGTTTTTAGTATCAACTTCGCTTAGTTTTACCTTAGCTTTTAAAACCATACCAGTATCTAGTGTAACTTCTAAATTATCATCTAAACTAGCACAAATTACATTTATATTAGCTCCATAATTTTTCGCTCTTAGAAGAATATCAATAATGCTAATTAATTCAATATCTTCAGCTCCATTTGCCATAGGCACTAAAATATTTTTCATTTTTACTCCTTTTAATTAGATTAGAGAATAATATTAATTAAAATTAAGTAATTAATTGTTAATATTCATTTTCAAATTTTTTAAAAAGGATATTGATGGATACAACAATTCAAGATGTAAAAGCCACAACCACAGAAACTCTGAATAAACTAATTGATTTGCAAAGTGCAGGTTTTGATTTTGAAGGATTTTTCTTAAAATATGGTTTTAAGATTTTAGGTTCAATTCTTATTATTGTTTTAGCATTGTTTTTAATGAAAGTTGTAGGAAAAATTTTAAGAGTTACTTTAATTAAAATTAGCACAGATGAGACTTTAACCAATTTCTTAGTTAAGCTTGTAAAAATTATAATTTTAGTTGTTGGAATTCTAGCAGCACTTAATAATGTTGGTGTTGATACGACTTCATTCGTTGCTTTATTTACAGCTACATCTTTTGCTATATCTTTTGCATTTAAAGAAACTTTATCAAATATAGCTGCGGGTGTTTTGGTTGTAGTGTTTAGACCTTTTAAAATAGGTGATTATGTAAAATTTGGTGCAGGAGAAGGATTTGTATCTGATATATGTTTGTTTTCAGTTACGCTTAGAACATACGATAATACAAATATAATAGTTCCAAACTCAAAAGTTATAAGCGATAATATTTATAATTATTCTCGTGAAAAAACAAGAAGAATTGATTATTCTAAAGTAATTGACCCATCAACCTTATGTGATGTTAGAAAAGAAGTTGAAACAGCATTGGGTCAAAATGAATTAATTTTAAAAAATCCAGCAATTTATGTAGGGGTTAAAAATGTAAATGATGCTAATATAGAAATAGCAATTCAACTATGGGTAAAAAATGAAAATTACGAAAAAGCTTCAATGCAGGTAAATGAAGCACTTGCAAAGATATTTATAAAATAATTTTAGAATTTGAAATGAGATTTTTATCTTATTTCAAATTCTTTTTTTTACAATAAAACTTAAAACATAAGCAATCATAAAGCAAAAACAAGCAAGTAAAATTATACAAGCTCCACTGCTTAATTCATAAGCAATACTTAAAATTAATCCACCTAAGCAAAAAAATAGCGATAATAATACAGAAATAATCATCATAGATGAGAGCTTGGTGCAAAACATAGAAGAAATATAGCTAGGAATACAAAGCAAAGCTAGTATTAAAACCATTCCAACTACTCTTAAACTAATCACTATACAAACAGCGGCTGCAATTATTAGCATATAATAAATTAGATTTGCATTAACACCATTTGCCTTGCAAAACTCACTATCAACGCTAACTCCTATTAATTGTCTATAAAACACAAAAGCCATTATGATAAAAGCTATATCAGCACTTAACATAATATAAATATCACTTAATTCAACTGCCAAAATAGCTCCAAATAAATAGCTAAAAACTATGGAATTTGAATTAGGACTTAAATCGCTAAGCAATATCCCAACACTCATTCCAAAAGCCCATACTACACCAATTACAGCATCTTGATTTTTGTAATTTCTTGATAAATATGCAATCAAAACAGCACAAGCAATAACAAAGGCTAAAGTGCTAAGCATAGTGCTAACTCCAAAATAAAGCGAAATCCCAAGCCCACCATAAGCTGCGTGAGAAATACCACCTACCATTGCTACAAGACGATTTGTAAGAACAAGCGCTCCTATAATCCCACAAGCAATGCTTACTAAAACCGCTGCTAAAATTGCATTTTGAATAAAATTATAATTTAGATATTCCATAATTTTCCCATATATCAACTTCGCATAAATTATTTTTATGCGTTGCTAAGTGTAATAATTTGTTGCTATCAAGACCTTTTGTGATTTTGTGTAAATGTGCGGTCTTGCTAATATGAATTAATTTATTTGCATACGAAGAAATTAAAGCTATATCGTGGCAAACACAAATTATGCTAATTCCTTGATTATTAAGGCTTTTTAATAATTCAAACACTTCTATTTGTCCTTTTGCATCAATACTAGCAGTAGGCTCATCAAGCAATAACAATTCACAGCCACTAAGTATTGCTCTAGCTATTAAAACTCTTTGTTTTTGCCCGCCACTTAAACTTGCAAATCTTTTATTTGCATAATCTTTTAAGCCTAATTTTTCAAGTGCTAAAAGTGCATTTAATTTATCTTGTTTTGAATTAAAAAAGAATGAATTTCTTTTTAAAGTCCCCATCAAAACTACATCTAAAACATTGATAGGGAAACTAGGATTTATATTAGCAACTTGCGGGACATAACTTAATTTATTTGTGTTTATAATAATTTCGCCTTTACTTGGTTTTAACAAACCCAATAAAAGCTTTAAAGTTGTGCTTTTGCCACCGCCGTTTGCTCCTATAATTCCTACGAATTCATTTTTTTCTACATTAAAACTAATATTGCTTAAAATCTCTTCCGTATCGTAAGAAAAGCTTACATTTTTTACTTCAATCATCCAAAAAATCCTATAAATAATCCAACGCATATTACAAATACAAGGCTTAAAATCTCTATTTTTGAGTTAAATTTAAATCTTGTTATTATAAATGCGCTTAAAAATATAGCCAAACTCATACCTAATGCGATTAATAAAGCCGCTATAAAAGCTCTAGCACCTAAGCTACTTATAAAACCAATTACTAAAATAAGTCCAGGACAAGGTAATAAACCTATGCTAAATGCTAAAAAATTATCAAGAACTTTTTCTTTATTTACTACATTTAAAATTCTATTCTCATTAGCCACACTAAAGCTTTTTATATTATTTGGTGTTTTTGTAATTTGTGAAATTTGTGGTTTTTTTAGCTTTAAATAAAGCAAAATAAGTGCTAAGAAACTTATTAAAAATCCTGAAATTTTATTAAGATTTAAAAGATTAAATAAAGAGAAAAAACTAGCAATTATAAAGGCATTTACTAAGTGAATAAAACCTACTTTTAGACTAAAAAATAATATTTTTTTCTTAGAGTTCATAAAATAAGCTGCGGTTATGCTTTTTCCGTGACTTGGTAATAAAGCGTGAAAAAAGCCATAAATTAGTGCGATAGGATATAAATATATACTATTGTCTTTTAATAATTCAAGCATTTTGCTCTGTAATTTTGCTAATTTTTCTAATAAAATATCATAAAAAGATTTTGAAGTGTTGGTTTCAAATTCTTTTGGTTTTTCTACTTTTTCATCTACTTTTTGAGCTATTTTTTCTATTACATTTGCTTTTTGAAATTCATAATAAACTGCATTTAGATTAATATTTTCATTAATGCTAAAACCATCTACTTTATAGGTATTTTCTTTTATTTTAAAATTAAAAAACCCATCTAAATCCTCTACCGAAAACATTAAAACTCTATCAATTTTAGGGATAAAATCATAATCTATAAAGTATTCTAAAAAAAGCTCCTTATCAAAACTTACTTTAATATCTTTAACAATAAATTTGATTTTTTTGCTTTCTCCGAATGGCAAATCATAATATTTTAAAGTAGTTAAAAAATCTCTAGGTAGTAAATAATCAAGCAAAGCAGCACGAACGGCTACTAATTCTTTTTCGTCTAAATTCTTGTCATTATTTAAATCATAGCCGTCTAATAGTGTTTGTGAAAAATTAGAAGAAAATTCCCATGAAATGGAATTTCCTTTAAAGCTAACATGAGCAGTTGGCGTATATAAAGCACATAAAGCACAAGCGTATATATTAATGTTTAGAACAATTATCGTTAATAATTTTCGCAAAGTTTAAAAGCTCCTTAGATAATTCATTAGAAAGTTGATTAATTTCTACTAATTTTAATCCACTTTCCTTGTGAATGGTTTTTGCCAATTTATCATTAAATTGCGGTGCTTTTAAAACAAGGCAAGCTTTTTTATCTTTTGCAATTTCTATGATTTTTGCTAATTCACTAGGTTTTATTTCTTTACCTTCAAATTCTAAAGTATATTCAACAAGATTATATCTTTTAGCAAAATATCCCCACGATGGATGAGCACTTATAAAACCTTTTACATTCACATTTTTCGTTAAATCATATATTTTTAAGTTTAATTCATCTAATTCTTTTTCATAATTTTTTAGATTTTCATCAATTGTTTTGCTTTCATTAGGAAAAGCTTCTTTTAAAGCATTAGCTGAATTTTGTGCAATTTGTTTTAATAAAATAGGGTCAGTCCAAATATGCACATCTAAGCCTGAATGCTCGTGATGATGCTCGTGATGATGGTGCTCTTCTTTATGATTTGAGCCTATGTGATGAATTAAGTCTTTTTTAATATCTTTTACGCTCATATTTTTAGGATAATAAGTTGGCCAATTATCCATTTCTTTTAGCAATTCTTCTTGACTAGAGTTGCCAAAAAATATATGAAAATGTTCTAAATCTTTTGTAGGAGCGATATTGTGGTCGCTAAATTGCACATATTTAAATTCTGCATCTTTATTGGTAGCTTCAAATAAATATCTAACACCTTTTTTACCTGATTCATAGGTTAATATTTTGTATCCAATATATTTATAATTTGATTTTTTACTTATACCATTTTGTATAAATTCCATACTATCTTTTGTAATGATTATGCTTTCTACATCGGTTTTATAGCCATTTAGATAATATTCTTTATATTCTTGCTCAGTTTTATCTTTTTTTGCATTTGATTTTAATTTGTAATATTCATCTAAATCCCCATTTTTAGCGTAAGGATAAATTGATTTCCAATTACCAATCCAATCACTTAAATCTCTATTTTTTACATCATTATCATCAAAAATCCCATTATATATATCATCATTATGTTCGTGATGGTGCTCGTTTAATTCTTTATGAGAATAATTATTTTTTTGAATATTTTCATCAGTGTGAATTATTTTTATATTGGTATTTTCGGCAAGTCTTTTAAGCCATATATCTTCAATTTCAACCCCGATACCTAAAAATACTTTAGCCTTACTAAGCTCCATCATTTGCTTTGGTTTTGGCTCGTAAGTATGCGGGTCAGCTCCTGCTGGCATAAGAGTTGTAATATTTGCATTTGGTAATAGTTTTTTAACAATTTCAACTTGTGGTAATATGCTAACTCCTACATTATTAGCTAATAAATACACGCTAGCTAATGAACTTAATAATATCTTTTTCATTGCAATTCCTTTTCATAAATGTTTTAAAGTTGCAAGTGTAGTAAATTGTTGCTTAAATGCAACTTAGTTGCAAAAAATAAATTAGGTTTAAATTTTAATTTTTTTTGCTATTATTTACGAGATGAATTCAGTAAAATTATTAAAAAAGCACGATATCGGTATTACAGAACTTAGAATTTTATTATTAGATGAGCTTTTAGCTGCTAAAGAGCCTATGAGTTTTGATGAATTTAAAACTAAGGCAAATAAAACTACATTTTATAGGACGATGGAGCAGTTTCAAAAGTCTAAATTGGTAAATAAAATTGATTTAGATGGCAAGGGTTATTATCAAATAAATAAAGGTAATAATGCACTTTTTGTGTGTGATATTTGTCATCATACTAAAGATTTGGAGTTTCCAACAATTAATAATTTAAAAGTTAATTCTGTCTTGGTAAAAGGAGTTTGTGAGGAATGCAAGGACAATGATGAATAAGATTATATTTTTAATTGTATTTATTGTTTTTGCTTTTGCAGATGAGAATATATATAAACCTTTAACTAGCATACCTTATGATAAAAAATTAGCTGCCGTTGGTAAAAGATTATATTTTGATGTTAATTTAAGCCCTAATAAAGTATCTTGCAATACCTGTCATAATTTAAATCTTACTGGTAGTGGGACGAATAATTCTGGTATAAATTCTGATAATTTAACAAACCCACCAACAATTTTAAATATTGTATATTCTAATTTATTTTTTAAAGACGCAAATATTACTGATTTAAGAGAGCAAATTAAACAAACATTAAAAGATGATATGAATATTACGCCTGATGAATTTAATAGTTGGGTTAAGTTAAATGTAACATATCAAAGATGGTTTAATGAAATAGGATTAGCCGCTAATTATGATAATTTAGTAAGTGTTTTGGTAGAATTTGAAAAAGCCTTAATAACTCTTGATGCTCCTTTTGATTTATATTTAAAAGGAGATAAAAATGCTATAAGTGATAATGCCAAAAGAGGACTTAAATTATTTAATTTTTATGGCTGCTCGTCGTGTCATAATGGTAGTAATTTTGGAAGTAATATAATTGCTGATATAAATACTAACTTTTCAGAAGGCTGTAAATTAGAAGATAAAAAAGTAAAAGTGCCTACTTTAAGAAATATTACAATTACCCAACCATATACATATCAAGGAGCATTTAATAATTTAGAAGATATTGTTAGAGTTATGTCTGCTTGTCAATTAGGCATAGTTATGCCAGATAAAGATGTTGATGATATAATAGAATTTTTAAAAACACTTGAAGGAAAAAGACCTAAGATTTTGGAAGAGAAATGAATAGAGAATATAAAAATATAGAAATAAAAACATTTGTTCAAAAGATTTTACAGATTTTCATTGCTGCAATGATGGTTGGCATTTTTGTATGCACTGGAATATTTTTTACCAAACTTCATCAAATAGATATTAATTACGATATAAATAATCACATACACGAAATTATGTTAGATAATCAAGAATTAATGCTAAATATAGAAAGACCAAGTATTTATGCAAATTTTGAAAATAGTGGCAAGAAGTTAAGTGAGATTGATGTTAAAACTAATGAGCTAATTCAAATTCTTAAAAACAATAAACAATTAAATGCTAATGAAGAAGAAAAAATTAAAAGTAGTATAGAAAAATTAAAACAATATATAAAAGATTTTAATAGTTTATTAGGGACTAGCGGAAGTGATTTTAAAAGCTTTAATGTGCTTTATTCTCAATCAAAATTGGTTGATGTAAAACAAAATGTTTTAGAGTATATATTTGCTACTAAAATTAGCGTGAGTTCAATAAAAGGATATATTGAGTTTTTAGACTCATTAATAGAAAATAATACAAAACAAATTATTGATTATAAAACACAATTAATTGAATTAAAACAAAATTATGCAAAAACCAAATTAGATAAAGATAAAGAATATATAGAGCTTTTAGAAGATAAAATATCAACTATTGATGATGAAAAAACATATTTAATATTAAGTAGAAAATTATTAGATGGAGTGAAAAAACTTCACGAAGAAAAAAATGAAATTAAAAATTTCACAGATTTTGAAAATATTTTAACTCAATTAAAATTGCAAGTTTTAAGTAAAATTGAGCATTTAGAAAAGACAAATGACCAATTAGTTTTAGTTGGTGCAATTTTTGCAGTTTTATTAATATTTACTACTTTTATTATTTTTAAATATAGCCTAGATTTAACAAGTGCATTAAATATTTTATATAAAGCATTTTTAAATTCTCCAATTCAACAAGTTTTAATAAATACAAAAAATAAAAAGAATTTATATGCTGAATATGTAAATGATACTTTTACATTCAATGTTCATGCACCAACCGAACAAAGTGAAAGTATAAGAAAAGCACAAGCTGTGAATTTTTATGATTCATTAGATGGAATTATTGATTTGACTGATAGTGCTAAAGGGTTTGATTATGGAACGCTAATTCAAGAAAGTCATAGCAAAATCCAAGCTTATAATGAAAATGATATTACAAGTAGAAAAGAAACTAGATTTTTCTCTGTGTTTAGAAAAAATTTAGGTGATAATATCGAGCTGATTAATAAAGTTGATGTAACTAAAAAAATCTTACAAATTAAAGATTATAAAACTAAGCTTGACAATATGCAAAAGAAATTAGATACAGATAGCTTAACAGGTTTATTATCTTTACAGGCTTTACAAGATAGGGAATTAAAAGACGATAAAGCTAATAAAAATAATATTTTCTTATATTTAAAAATTGATAATTTCAATGATTTAAGGCTAAATTATTCAACTATTATGATTGATGAAATTATAAAGATTTTTGCAAATTCTTTAAAAAATGCTTTAAATGTGAAAAATAACGATGAGGTATTAAAAAGCACCAGTATTTATCATTTGCAACTAGACGAGTTTTGTATAGTTTATAAAAACCACGAAGAAGCTATGGCAGCAGCTGATTTGATACAAAATCATTTTAAAACTCAAACAATCAACTCTACAAGGGGTAAAAAAAATAAATTTGAGTTAAAAATAAATTCTGGTATGGAACTTAAAGACTTAGAATTAAATATCGGAATTTCAAGTGAGCGTGATATTAGAAAGTCAAATCAAGAGATTATTAATAGACTTGCACAAGCAATCTTAGCAAGTTATGAGACTATTAAAACAAAAGAGCCTTATTGTGTTTATAAAGAAGGTTTAAGTATAGAAAAACAACACGCAGAGCAACAAAGAGTAGTAGGTCAGATAAGATATGCTTTAGAAAATGATAAAATATTTGTGGTTTGTCAAGGTGTGCATAATTCTATTACAAAAGAAGTTTCTTATTATGAAGTGTTAGTAAGGTTAAGAGATGAGCATAATAATATAGTCTCACCGGGACTTTTCTTAGATGTAGCAAGAAAAGTGGGTCTTTATAAAGATATTCAAGAAGTAGTAATTAATAAGGTTTTTGATTTGATAGAGCAATATCCTAATGCGAATTTTAGTATAAACCTAGCTAACTCTGATATTATCAATAAAGAAACTAGAGATGTATTTGAAAATAGATTAGAAAAATGCTCTCGCCCAGAAGCTTTATGTGTTGAGATATTAGAAAGCGAAAGTATTGATAAATATGATGATTTATCAAATTTCTTAAAATCAATTTCATTTAGGGGTTGCAAGATAGCAATAGATGATTTTGGTAGTGGGTATTCAAACTTTTATAGATTATTAAAAATTAAGTTTGATTACTTAAAAATTGATGGCTCAATTATTGAAAGTTTAGTAATTGATAATAATGCTAGAACCGTTCTTGAAACTCTAGTAGGATTTGCTCATAAGCAAGGTTATGAAGTTGTAGCTGAGTTTGTAAAAAATCAAGAAATTTTAAAAATAGTTCAAGATTACGGAATAGAAAAATCTCAAGGGTATGAGCTAAGCAAACCTGAAGAACCACATAATATTTTTATTTAGAATTTAAAATAGGAATTTGAAAATCTATTAAAAGGAGCAAGAATGAGAAGTGATACTATTAAAAAAGGTTATACAAAAGCACCAAGTAGGTCATTATTAAGAGCCGTTGGGCTAAAAGATGAAGATTTTGCAAAGCCATTTATTGGGGTTTGTAATAGTTTTATAGAGATTATTCCAGGGCATTTTTATCTAAACAAATATGCTGAAATTATCAAAGATGAAATACGCAAAAACGGCTGTGTGCCATTTGAGTTTAACTGCATTGGTGTTGATGATGGTATTGCTATGGGGCATAGCGGAATGCTTTATTCGTTGCCAAGTCGTGAATTAATAGCAAGTAGTGTTGAGACGGTTATGAACGCACATAGCCTAGATGCAATGATAGCTATTCCAAACTGCGATAAAATTACTCCAGGTATGATTATGGGGGCTTTAAGAGTGAATGTGCCTACTATTTTTGTAAGTGGTGGAGCGATGGCTGCAGGTAAGCTTAAAGATGGTTCTCAAATTGATTTAAATACAGCGTTTGAAGCAGTTGGCGAATACGAAGTAGGTAAAATTGATGAAGCAAAATTAAAAGAAATTGAATGCGCTGCATGTCCTGGAGCTGGAAGTTGCAGTGGAATGTTTACTGCAAATTCAATGAATTCTTTAATGGAAAGCCTTGGCATTGCGCTTAAAGGAAATGGAACTATTTTAGCTTTAACTTCTGAAAGAGAAGAATTATTAAGAAGTGCTGCAAGAAGAATTTGTGAGATTGCAAAGAGCGAAGAGCTAAGCGAAAAATACAAAATTAGAAATATTTTAAATAATAAGAGTTTAAAAAATGCTCTTGTTTGTGATATGGCAATGGGTGGTAGCACGAATACAATTTTACATACTTTAGCAATTGCAAAAGAAGCTTATGCTGATGAGATTGATTTAAAATTAATGCACGAAATCGCTCAAGATACACCACATATAGCTAAGGTTAGTCCAAGTCTGCCAGGAACTCATATGCAAGATGTAGGAAGTAGTGGTGGAATATATGCAATAATGAATGAAGTTAGCAAAAAAAGTAAATTCTTTAGCAAAGATGCACTTACTATTAGTGGAGATAGTATAGGAGAACTGATTAAGGATAGTAATCCTGATGGAAAGGCTATAAAAACTTTAAATAATCCATATTCTGAGCGTGGTGGATTATGTGTATTATTTGGCAATATCGCAAGAGAAGGTGCGGTAATAAAGGTAGCTGGTATCGTTGGTGATAAGGTTTTCCGTGGTAAATGTGTTTGCTTTAATTCTCAAGATGAAGCAATAGCAGGGATTAGCAGTGGAAAAGTGGTTGCTGGAGATTGTGTAGTAATTCGCTATGAAGGTCCAAAAGGTGGTCCTGGAATGCAAGAAATGTTAAGCCCAACAAGTCTTATTATGGGTAGGGGCTTAGGTGCGTCGGTTGCATTACTTACTGATGGTAGATTTAGCGGGGCGACTCGTGGTTTTAGTGTAGGACATTGCTCACCTGAAGCTGCTGAAGGTGGCGAAATAGGGCTTATTAAAGATGGAGATTTAATAGAAATTGACACTATTAAATGCACTATAAATCTATTAATTGATGATGAAGAAATGGCTAGAAGAAGAGCGGAATTTAAGCCTATTAAAAAAGAGCTTAATTCAAGATGGCTTAGAATGTATCAAAAGCTAGTTAGTAATGCTAGTAGTGGCGGTGTTTTAGACCTTGATGGTTTGAATGAAATGAAATAATTTTTAGGGATTT